>JAAYKS010000079.1 GCA_012522285.1 Clostridiaceae bacterium
ACGCCGGTGGTCACCTCAAAGCGTCCGCGGATTGCTTTGGAATAGGGGCACATTTTATGTGCCAGCGCCACGTATTTTTCGGTCTGGGCCGCTTCGACACCCCGGATCTCAGCGCGGATATCCGCGCCCAGCATCCACCCGCCGTCATCCGGATCTTCCAGCAGATGGACATCGACTGTCACCGTGCTGCCGTCGTGCTTGACGCGGGCTTTGTCCAATACCCCGGCGAGCGCGCCGTGGAAACAAGCGCTGTAAGCGGCGGCAAACAGCTGCTCCGGATTGGTGGCGGTGGTATCCTGACCAGTGAGTTCACGGGGCTGTACGACATCGACGGCAAAAGTGCCGTCGGGCGATACGGATCGGCCGTTGCGGCCTCCGGTATTCACGATGGTAGCGGTATATAGCTTTTTCATGGTCATTCCCTCCTGCGGGTCATCGCCGGTACGGCGTTGTGTTTTTGTATGGGTACAGCATAACGCACAGGTAAAGATCCCTCTGTGACCACAGGCACACAATAGAGATTACCCCGGAAGGGGCAACCCTTCGATCCGGTCCGCGATGTCGTACACAAACGCCACGACCCGGGCGTGGAAAGCGGCGGGGTCCTGCTCGGGGTTTTTGCAGACACGCAACGCAAGTGCCTCGCGGATCAGCGCCGCGTGCTCGGGCAGAGCGACGGCCGCCCAGTCGGCCGCAGCCTGTTTGGACTCCTGTCCGCCCTGGGTAAGGGTGTACAGTGCACGGCACATCGTGAGCACCGCGTACGCCTGATACCACACATTCCCCGCGGTCACCGCCACATAGGAGCGCCAGGAGAGCGCATGTTCACGGATCGCCTGCGCAAAATCCGCAAAGGTCAGCATCGGGTCGGTTCGCGCCCCCTCGGCGGGCGGGAGACCGTACAGTGCTACGCCATGAGTCTGGACAAAATACCAGTTGGCCAGCCAATCCCGGCCGGCTTCCACCAGATGGATCGGCTCCCCCGGGGAAATATTGGCCATGAGGAAAGGCTGCTCCCGGAACCGGGGCAACCTCGCCATCGGGACATATTGCACCTCGATCCGGTCGGCCCAGCGGGCAAGTGCCGGATGGAGGTCCGGCCGGACCAGTTCCTCATGCATATGGCGGAGAGCCGTTACATCCCGTTCGGTCACATCGCCCGCGATCGCGGCCATCGTGTCGAGATCGCTGACATCCGGTGTAAAATCACCCCACACCAGCGATCCATACAGATACAGCCCGCACAACCGTGCGCCAAACACGCCCCGGATGCCGTCGCGAAGCGCACGCAACAGCGCCGCGGCGTCTTCCCGTCCGTTCAGGCAAGGCAGACCGGATAGATCGTCTTTACTTGATGTCACCGCCGGACACCCAGTTTCCATACTCCGCAAAGCTCATATAGACGCTTCCCGGTTCCGTCCCGGTAATGCGTTGGATCGTCTCCAACAGTGCCCGGGCGAATTCTCCCTTTTTGTCGAACGGGCTGGCCAGATACAACCGAACATCCACGTAGACGCAATCCGCCTCGGCTCCACGGAAAAACATCCCGCAGTCGTCTTCGATCCGGAGCATCAGACCGCGTTCGCTTTTATTCGGAAGGATGGAAATCAGACCACCCACCGCGGACGCCAGTTCTTTTTTAACGGCAGGTTCCAGGGGGCGGGACAATTGCAGATGTACAAACGGCATCGATGTGTCCTCCTTGTATATGGTTTGCGTCTTGGCCGATATCAGCATAACACAGCCCCTGCATGCCAAAAACCGATTATCTTACCTCTTACAATGATCTTTACACGTGGTACGATAGAGGCAACATATTTGTAATAGAGGTGTCCCATGAAAAAGCGTATGTCCCTGGTTCTCGTTTTGCTCTTGCTTCTGATCTCAATCGCCGGGTGCACGGAAAGCGGCTCCTCTGGGACCACCGGCAAACCAGGCTCCACCACCGCCAAGGCAGCGGGTGACACGTACCAGAAACTGAGCGGTACTGTCAAAGATCTCGCCAAGGGGGACTGGCTCATCCTGCGCTACACCTACGACGACAACCAGAAGGACTATTCCGCAAACCCGGCCGACCTGTCGTTCAAAGACGACACGTTCCAGATCGATATGCCCAATCTGCCGCTGTTGATCTACCACTATGAATGGACCGGGGACGCGACCATGACCTACTCCCGCAATATCTCGGGCGGAGGCACCGAAACCGGCACCGTTGACTGGTCGGTCGAAAACGATCGGCTGGTGCTTCGGATGGTCAACGACGAGAATACGAATTACGAGTATATCCTCGCGCGCAAGTAAATCTGTTCCGATCTCGTCAGAGGCGGATCCTATTGTTTTCGCAACGGCAGGGCCGCCTCTTTTCATGTCAAAACCGTGTGTTTTTTTGTCGAGCCGTGACACCCGGGTCATTTATCCGTGATATTATGCCCGTATCCGGATCGTGTGCCGGGTTGCCGGCCAGGAGAATTCTTTGCAGAACCGTTCGTCCGAAACGCCCCATACCGAGCTTCGCCTCCCCGCAAAACGCAGGCTGGTGCGACGTCGGCATGCCGTGGTTTACACCTGTCTGCGGCCCTTTTTCCGGCTGGTCCTCCGATGGAAGTACGGGTACCGCGGCTTCCGGTTTCAGGGGGAAACGCGCGGACAACCCTATCTTGTACTCGCAAACCACAACGGGGCGATCGATCCCTTTATGATGGCGGTCAGCTTTCGACGGCCGATTTATTTTGTTGCCAGTGACCATATTTTTCGATTGGGATGGGTCAGCCGGCTGATCCGCTGGCTGGTCGCTCCGATTCCGATCGTCAAGTCGATGATCGACACGCGCTCGATTCGGGACATCCTGACCGTCCTGCGCGAAGGGGGCACCGTCGGGCTCTTTCCGTCGGGCAACCGATCGTTCACCGGTTCCGAGATGCCCATTCCCCGCTCCACCGCCAAGTTGGTCAAGCACGTCCGTGTACCGGTCGTTCTCTATCGGTACGACCATGGCTATCTCGCCACACCTCGTTGGTCCCGATACTCCCGGAAAGGTCGCGTGACCGGGCGTGTGGTTCGCGTGCTGGAGCCCAATGAGATTGCCGCCATGTCACCGGAAGCCATCCAGGCTCTGCTCGCGGAAACCCTGCAGGGAGAACCGGTGACCGGACGCCCGGCGGTCCGGTTCCGGGGACGGCGGCTGGCGGAGTACCTGGAGCGCGTTTTGTTTGTCTGCCCGGCCTGTCTCGGTCTGGATACACTCCGCAGCCGGGACGACCTTTTCACCTGTCCCTGCGGATTTGAATCCCGCTACCGGGAAGACGGCCGCCTCGAGACACTGTCCTCCGGCACACCCCGTGCGGACGGCACTTCCCTCCCGGTTCTCCCGGACGTCGACGCGTTCGACCGCTTCCAGCAGGCACACCTCGCCCGGCTGGTCCGGGATCCCAAAGATCGGGCCTTCCGGATGGAGCATCCCTATTTTTCAGACGACGACCAGAAGCTGGTCCGGACCGAACGTGCGATCCGCTCCACCGATGTGCATCGCGGGACCTTGCGGTTGTTCGCGGACCGCCTGGTGTTCGAAAGTCCGGAGAGCAGTCGGGTTTTCCCGATCGCCACGCTCGGCGATGTCCACGTACACGGCCCGCAGACCCTCCAGTTTCACGACCACACGGAAGACGCGGTCTACGAGGTGCGTTCGAATCGCCCCCGTTCCGCTTACAAATACATGCTCGCCATCACGGCTTTGCGCACACCGGATCCAACACCGACGGAAACATAAAGGGGGTCCCGTCGCCCCAGGAGGCAAGAATGGACTTTTCAGCAGCGAATACCGATCTGTGGAAGATCATCACACAGGGTGGGTTGCTGTGCGTGCTGCTTCTCGTGGGCAATGTACTGCGCCGCAAGATCCCGATCCTGAGCAAGTCCCTGCTCCCGACCGCCGTGATCGGCGGATTTGTGGGATTGCTGCTCAGACAGCTTGGCTGGTTCCCGCTCGACAACACCTTCCTGGAAAGCGTCAACTACCACATGATTGCGATCGGGTTCATCGCATTGGGCCTGCGCATCCCGCGTCGGGCAAAAGGACAGCGCAAGACCGCCGCGGTTCGTGACGGAACCAAAACGGGGCTGTTTATCGTTTCCAACTATCTGATCCAGGGTGTACTGGGCCTCGTAATCATGATTGTGCTGGCCGCGACAGTGATGCCCGGGCTGTTCCGCGCGGCCGGACTCTTGCTGCCGATGGGCTTTGGGCAAGGGCCTGGACAGGCCAACAACATCGGCACGCTGTATGAAACCCAATACGGATTTACAGGAGGCACGACATTCGGCCTGGCCATCGCGACGATGGGATTTCTGTTCGCCTCGATAGGCGGCATCATTTACCTCAATTGGATGATCCGACACGGCAAATTCCGCATGCCGGTCGCTTCGGAGCACCACGATCCTTCCGCGGAACCAGTCGCGGACGACGGCGAAATCCCGCTGGTCGAGGCGGTCGACAAGTTCACGATCCAGATGTCGATGGTGCTCGGCGTGTATCTGCTGACGTTTCTATTTTCGTGGGGATTGGTGAGCTTGTTCGACGTATTCGGTCTCGAAGGAGCCAAAAAAACGATCGCTCCCCTGATCTGGGGGTTCAACTTTCTGATCGGCTCGTCGATGGCACTCGGCATGCGAGGCATATTCAGCGGATTGCGCAAGTCCGGCCTGATGACAAGGCAGTACCCAAACAACTATCTCCTCAACCGCATCTCCGGCTTTGCGTTCGATCTGATGATCGTGGCTTCGATCTGCGCGATCGACATCGGCGACCTCGCTTCTCTCTGGGGCCCCTTCCTCCTGTTGTGTATCGTCGGGGGCTTTGTCACGATGTGGTATTGTCAAAAAGTTTCCGCGCGACTCTACCCCGGATATCCGGTGGAGGGCATGCTCTCGATGTACGGCATGATGACAGGCACGGTCAGCACCGGGATCATGCTGCTGCGCGAAGTCGACCCCTCGTTTAAAACCCCGGCGGCAAACAACCTGGTCATCGGAAGTTCGGTCGCGATCCTCGTGGCGTTTCCGATTTTAATCATGGTGGGTCTGGCCCCTCAGTCGGAGGGACTGCTCTGGCTGACGCTGGGGCTGGCGGCAGCCTACGCGGTTGTGATCAACATCCTGATGCTGCGCAAAACCGGAGCCAAAGCGCGTGCCGCCGCGGAAAGATCCAACACGGCGGAAGACGCGAAGCCGTAAAACAGATCCACCTCTCCAGCTGGTGCTGGAGAGGTGGATCCCAACCCGGAGGCAATTGGTTTACCCGGCGCTATATGCGCTGAAACAGATTGACGATATTGCCGTCCGGATCACGTACCCAGAGCGAACGCGTCCCCCAGGGATAGGTTTGCGGAGGTTTGACGACAGATGCCGCTCCCTCCCCCATATGCCTGAACATCGCGTCGACGTCCGTGACCTCGATGTCGATCGTAAACGAGCCGTGTCCCGCACCTTTGAGCGAGCCAGGCGCCATGTCTTCCATGACGGATGTGTGCGCAAATGTCACATGCATGCCGCCGACTTCCAAAGAGGCGTGGCGGTCGTCTCCTTCCGCTTTCGCGTCCAGCAAGGCGGCATAAAACGCCGACACATCCGATACATTCTCTGTGATCAGGCAGATGCCTCGCACGATTCCCACTCTTCAGATTCCTCCGACCCGGACGATCTGTCCGGAGCCTATCCTTTGTCCGTTTTGCCCGACAGCGCACGCGTGGCGGCGGCTTCCTGTGCCATTTCTTCCACCGACTTGACCTGCAGCCGGTTGGTTCCAGCAAAGCCTTCGCGGGTGGGCAGCAGCGTGCCGTCGAGGCGTCCGCGCTCCAGTCGTTCCGCCGCGGCTTCGATGGCCGGCCCGTATTGCGGGAGCCATGTTGCCTGCGCGACCAGCATTTCGTCCGCCATCTGCCAGATCTCCGGCGGATTGCAGACCGCGCCGGTCAGCGGGTCCATCATCATCGCCTGCCGCAGCTTCGTGTCGTCACCTGTCACCGCGGCTTCCACCGAAAGCCGCTGGACCCACACGGAAGCACCGCAGATTGCCGCACACCCCGTCGGCAAATCCCCAATCCGCGGGATGCCGACCCCGTTCCCGTCGACATAGCCCGGAACCTCGACCACACAATCGTCCGGAAGGTTGGTGATACAGCCCTGGTTTATCACGTTGAAATGCCCGCGGTAGACCCGGCCGGTCTCGAGCGCCTCTATGATAAAGGACCCGTGTTCGGTGCTGCGATCGCTTCCGTCGTACTTCTTGGATGGCTCTTTCATCCAGTTGGGAAAGTCGGTCTCAAACCAGTTGCGGGTTTCGGTGCACACACGCAGATATCCGCCGGTCTCGCCGTTGATCCAGCGGTCGAGGCTGATCCAGTCCTTGATCTCATCGAGGCGTTTGCGATACCAGGGCAGGTACTCCGAGAGATGCCAGTTGGACTCTGTAGAGTAGTATCCGAATCTGCGCAGCATGTCGATCCGGACCTTCTCGGTCTTTTGGAGTTCCGGGTCGCGCTCAAACGCCGCCAGCAGTTCGCCGGTCAGGTCGCGACCGTGGTGCCGCACCCCGATATACCAGGTCTGGTGGTTGATCCCCGCGCACACGATGTCCACCTCGTTTTGCGGCAGGCCGAGCGCGGACGCGATCTGCCTGTGTCCGTGGTACACCCCGTGGCACAGCCCGATCGTCGGCACCTTGCCATAATGGTTGGCCGCCCAGGTCATCATCGCGTTGGGGTTGGAATAACTCAGCATCATGCACCCGGGCGCCGCGACCTCGCGGATGTCCCGGCAGAAATCGAGTATCACCGGGATCCCGCGCTGCCCGTAATAAATGCCGCCGACGCAGAGGGTGTCTCCCACACACTGGTCGACTCCGTAGCGCAGCGGGATGTCGATGTCGAGCGCGAAAGCCTCCAGCCCGCCGACCCGCACTGCGTTGATCACATAGTTGGCATCCCGGAACGCCTCGCGCCGGTCCGTGGTCGCGTGGATGCGGATGTCCAGGCCGTTGGCCTCGATGTCGCGCTGACACAGCGCGGTGACCATGTCGAGGTTCTTTTGAGAGATGTCGGTAAATGAGATCTCAGCTCCCCGCAACTCTGGTACGCTGAGGATGTCGGTCAGCAGCGTGCGGGTGAATCCCACCCCGCCCGCACCGATAAACGCAATTTTCAAAGCCATTGTCCACCTCCGGGTCGTGTCGCGCACCGATGTAGATCGAACGACAAAGGAACGCGACTCATACAACCTTATTTTGATCCTCACCCATTTTCGCACTCTGCCGAGAGGTCCGCAATCCATCTTCGCATTGACGCTGGTATTCGTGGATGATAGCATCCCTCACAATAAAAGAATCGGTTCCGCCCATCGCAGACAGGAGGCACCCCATGGCTATGAAATTTATCCAGGAAACCCGCCAGACCCCGGTTCGATATGAGTGTGACGTGGTGATAGCAGGCGGCGGCACCGCAGGGGTGTGTGCCGCACTGGCCGCGGCCCGCAACGGCGCGCGCACGATTCTGGTCGATCGGTACAACTTTCTGGGCGGCACCATGCTCAACGGCGCAGGTCCGCTCCACAGCTTTTACAACCTGTACAAAGCATTTCCCGGCGCTCCCAAAATCCAGTGCGTCCGCGGCATTCCGAGCGAGATCGTCGACCGCCTGATCGCGGCGGGCGGATCCCCAGGCCATCTGGAGCAGGACAAAGGTGGCAATTACGACTCGGTGATCACGATCATCGACTGGGAGATTTTCAAAGACGTCATCTTCGACATGATGCAAGAAGCGGGCGTCCGGATCCTGCTGCACACCATGGTGGTCGACGTGATCCGAGAGAAAAACACAGTCCGGGGGCTCGTCATCGAGGGCAAGTCCGGGCGGGAGGCGATCGAGGCCAAAGTGGTCGTCGATACCACCGGAGACGGAGATGTCGCGGCCTTTGCGGGCGCCCCGTTTACCAAAAAGCATCAGACCACCAAGGTGGGGATGCCGTTTGGTATGTTGAATGTGGATATGCCCCGCCTGGTCGCGTTTCTGGAAGAGCACGATATGGTCAACCAGATCGTCCACGCGGACAAAGGATCGGACCGCGACGACATCGTGCGTCTCGGGTTCGAACTCAAAAAAATCCCGCTGTTCAAAGAGTATATGGACCAGACCGGGATGTGGGGGCCGCTCGGTGTGTCCCGGTATCAAGGCGACTACTCCTACATCAACTCCTGTTCCCTGCCCGCGGTCGACGCGACCGACACCGAAGCGCTCACCGGCGCCGAGATCAAACTCCGCAAGCAGGTCATCACCCTTTCTCGGATGCTACGGGAGCATATCCCCGGATTTGAAAAGGCACACGTGTACTGGACCCCGGCGAGCGCAGGCATCCGTTATACCCGCTGTGTCGAGTGCGAACACGACATGTCACTCGAGGAGATCGTCAACGGGGCCCGGTTCGAAGACGAGGTCATGCTGTATGGATTCCACGATTCCGCACCGCGCATCATGATCAAGGATGCGGGTGTCTACGGTCTGCCTTATCGCGCGCTGTTGCCAAAACAAGTCGAGGGACTGCTGGTCGCGGGCCGCATGATCACCAGCGATTTTGACGCACACATGTCCACCCGCAATACCGTCTCCTGCATGGCGCAGGGGGAAGCGGCCGGCACCGCGGCGGCGTTGTCCGCCCGCGCGAACGTCGCCCCCAGAGAACTGGACACAAGTCGGTTGCGGCAGGCATTGCGCGCACAGGGCGTCTATCTCGGGGAATGACCGTTTGGAGAAAGCGGGTGCTCCACCAGCCAGTGCGCGGCACAGGATGACAGCACCGCCGCGCCTAGAGGCAGGACGTCTTCGTTGAACCGCACCCGCGGATGATGACCGCCATACTCCCGATAAGCGGGATCGGGGTCGGCCGCTCCCAGGAATAGAAAAACGGAGGGGACCCGCTCCGCAAAGAGCGCAAAATCCTCCGATCCCATCATCGGGTCCAGTTTGCATAACCGCTTCGCAATCGGCGCGACCCACGCGCGGACACGGCCGGCCAGCTCGGGTTGATTCACAAGCGGGGGAACCGCGCCCTCCCATACGACTTCGCAGGAACAGCGGAAGGTCGCAGCAGTCGCGTGCGCGATTTCGTCGATCCGCTTGCGGGCAAACGTGCGAACCGCCGAATCCATGGTCCGGACGGTTCCCGCGAGTATCGCCTGTTCCGGAATGACGTTGGCCGCAGTGCCTGCCTGGAACGATCCGACCGTGATAACCAAGGGGTTTTGCGCGTCGTTTTCCCGCGCTACGATCCCCTGCAGCGCCAACAAAAGATGTGCGCCGGTCTGGATGGGATCAATGGTGCCGTGCGGCATCGCTCCGTGTCCGCCGTGCCCCCCGATCAGAATCCGGAACCGGTCCGAAGAGGCCATCACCACGCCCGCACCGACTCCGATCACACCTGCCTCCAGGTCGCCTGCCAGCACATGCAGCCCCAGGGCGGCTTCAACGCACGGGGACTCCATCACGCCGGCCGCAATCATGGAACCCGCACCGGTCAATCCTTCCTCGTCGGGTTGGAATAACAACTTCACCGTCCCGGCCAGCATATCTCTGCGCTCTACGAGTAGCCGCGCGGCACCGAGAAGCATCGCGGTGTGCAGGTCGTGTCCGCAGGTGTGCGCCGCACCGGTCCGGGAGGCAAACGAAAGCCCGCTTTGTTCGCGCATCGGCAGGGCGTCCATATCGGCGCGCAGCAAAAGGGTCCGCCCCGGCAGTCCCCCGACAATCGTCGCGACCAGTCCGCTCGGGCCGCCTGCAACCGGAGTCAGCCCCATTTGCGTGAGACGCTCCGTCACAAACCGCGTGGTCTTGGGGAGACGGTCCCCGACTTCAGGGAAACGGTGAAGACGCCGACGGTCAGCCACCAGTTCCCTGCGGATGCGGCGTGCCGCCTCCAGATATTCCTGTGTAATCCGCTCGAACGTCTGCTCTCTCACCGGATAAACCGCCCCTGCCGCAACTCGCGCATGGCCTGGGACAGTTCTTCGTCCGCGTTCATTACGATCGTCTCGTGCCAGGCAATCGGTTCCCGCAGTGCTTTGGCAGAGAACACGAGAAAGCGCAACCCCTTGTCTTCCGACTGAGCGACCAGTTCGTCCCCTTTTTGAAACAAAACTGCCCGCCCCGGCGTGACCACCGGATGCTCGGCGTCGCCGAACCGCCCCGTCCCTTCGAGCACATACGCGAACAGGTTTGCGTCCTGGACAGTCTCCAATACCCACCGTTTGCCCAGATCGAGTGTCACATCGAGAAACAGAAGCTGGACATACTCGCCCACAAAGGGACCTGCCTGGGTTTCATAATGCCCGGACAGGATCTTGACCCGGCTTCCATCCCGGACGATCTCCGGGATGTGCTTGGCCGCGACATCCACAGTGCGAGGTGGTGCCATTTTGTCTTTCGAAGGCAGATTGAGCCACAGCTGCACCCCGTACATGCGCTCGATGCCGTCCAGGATGCTCTCCTTTTCCTCGTCAGGCATCCCGTCCACGGACCGTGGCATTTCCTGGTGCATGATCCCGCTCCCAGCGGTCATCCATTGGCATCCCCCGTCCCTGATGCGGCCTCTGTTGCCGAGGCTGTCGACGTGGTGCAAATCGCCGCGGATCACATAAGTGATGGTTTCCAGGCCGCGATGGGGATGCCACGGAATCCCCTTGGTATACTCTTCCGGGTACGAATAGTCGAAAACATACAACAACAGAAACGGATCGAACTCCCGCACGCGAGCGGGTCCGATCGCTCGGAGCATTTCCAGCTTGGCCGCTCCGACCTGTTCCGTTGTGGCTTCGACGATCTCTCGGATGCTGCGAACCGACATGCGATGGCCTCCTTCCGGACTCATTGCCTGCACGTGGGAGACCGCCGGGCAGGATACACGGCGGCCTATCGGTTTCACGCAGGCGGTTCAGGTTGTTTCGACCGGCAGCCCCAGCGCGTCCGCGACCCCTTTGCCATAGGCGGGATCCGCCCGGAAACAGTTGCCGATGTGCCGCTTCTTGATCTCGTCCGGGGCGTCGCCCATCGCCCTGGCGGTGTTCTCAAATAGGACCTGCTGCTGTGCGGGCGACATCATCCGGAACAGCTTGGCCGGTTGGGTGTAGTAGTCGTCGTCATCCTCGCGGAAGTTCCAGCGGTCGGCGGCTTCTCGAATCGCGAGCGGCGGCTCGCGGAATGCCGGCTGTTCCTTCCAGGCACCATAACTGTTGGGTTCGTATCCGACCGTGCTGCCCGCGTTGTCGTCAACCCGCATCTGCCCGTCCCGGTGGTAACTGTTGACGGGGCAGCGAGGGGCGTTGACCGGAATCTGGTGGTGGTTGACGCCTAGACGATACCGCTGCGCGTCTCCATAGGAGAACAGGCGGCCCTGCAGCATCTTGTCCGGTGAAAAGCCGATGCCCGGGACGATGTTCGCCGGGTTGAAAGCGGCCTGCTCGACATCCAGATAATAATTGTCCGGATTGCGGTTGAGCTCGAAATACCCAACTTCGATCAACGGGAATTCACTCTTGTACCAGACTTTGGTGAGGTCGAAGGGGTTGTAGGGCATCTTTTCCGCCTGCTCTTCGGTCATCACCTGGATGGACATCGTCCAGCGCGGGTACTCGCCCCGTTCGATGCTATCGTATAAATCCCGACCATGGCTTTCGCGGTCCTTCGCGACGATCGCTTCCGCTTCGGCGTCGGACATGTTTTGGATGCCCTGCTGCGTCTTGAGGTGAAACTTGACCCAAGTCCGCTCGTTCGCAGCATTGATCATGCTGTAGGTATGGCTCCCATACCCGTTCATGTGCCGGTAACTGAGGGGAATACCACGGTCGCTCATCGTGATCGTGACTTGGTGAAGTGCTTCAGGGAGAGACGACCAGAAGTCCCAGTTGTTTCTCGCGCTGCGCAGGTTGGTGCGGGGATCGCGTTTGACAGCGCGGTTGAGGTCGGGAAACTTGAGAGGGTCACGCATAAAAAACACCGGCGTATTGTAGCCCACCAAATCCCAGTTACCCTCTTCGGTATAGTATTTCATGGCAAATCCCCGGATGTCCCGTTCCGCGTCCGCGGCTCCCCGCTCTCCCGCAACGGTCGAGAAGCGGACAAACATGTCGGTTTTTTTGCCTACTTCGGAAAAGATTTTCGCTTTGGTATAGCGGGTGATATCGTGGGTCACCGTAAAAGATCCAAACGCGCCGGACCCCTTGGCATGCATGCGGCGCTCGGGAATGACCTCCCGGTCAAAGTGCGCCAGCTTTTCCAGATACCACACATCCTGCAACAGCATCGGCCCGCGGGGGCCTGCCGTCAGGCTGTTCTGGTTGTCAGCGACCGGTGCGCCGGCCGCAGTGGTCAGCTTACTGTCGTTTTTCTCAGTCATAAACGGATCTCCTTACCATGCCCGCTAGAAGTGGGCTTATGCGCCGCCGGTTCCTCTGGTTACCGAATCGCCGTTCCGGTCGCCCTGTCTGACAGGGAATCGGCCGGGGGTAGGAGTGATCTATTTCCAGTGTAGCAGATGCACGCGCTTCCGTCGCAATCCATCCGAACTCCGCGTCGCAAAACGTGCCTACCGTAAATCAAAAACGCAGCTCTCCAACCCGAATCAGCGGGGCTTCCCTTCGGAAGCCCCGCTGATTCGGGTTGGACCCAATGAGGATGCTTGCCCTTTACTCCGTACGCTGTCGTAAGTCCTTTACTCCGTACGCTGTCGTAAGTCCCTTACTCCGTGCGCTGTCGTAAGTCCCTTACTCCGTGCGCTGCGGGAACGGGGTGTAGGTTTCGGGCAGAGTGCCTTTCCAGTTGGCGTCAAAGTCTGCCTGCATGGTGGCCAGGTACTCGTCCAGACCGAGGCTCTTGACCTGTGCGACATACGCGTCCCATTCTGCATCGTCGCTCACATCGGTGTTGCCGAAGATGAAATCGGTGATGGCGGAACGGGCATAGTCGTTGATGTTGGTCTTCCACTCGTTGCACTTGGTCGCCGTCTCCTGGTCAAAGAAGAAGTTCGGGACCGAGCACGGGGTCACATAGTCCTCATACAGACGGGCGGCTTCGTACAGGAAGTACTCCAGATCGTAGATCTTGTTGCCGTTTTTGTCTGTCTCGGGCTGCGGTGCGCAGGTCGCGCCGCTGTACTGTGCCCACATGCCGGGGCCTGCGGTGAACCAGTGAGAGTAAGTCGGTACGTTCCACTGGGACGTGATGTCCTTGTGGGTCGCCGGGCCGCCGTCGATTGCCTTGGTACCTGCGGGCGGGATTTCCCAGTCGACGTCTTTCTCACCATAGCGGTCACTGAGCTTGACCACCGGGTCATAGTTGCTGTCCATCCACAGCATGACGACATCCGCTTTCTCGGTAGTGGCGGGGATGGTCGCTTTACCGGGTTGGACGCCGGTGGAATAGTGGTCATAGAAGGCGTTCACGAATCCGTCGGGGCCTTTGAGAGGCGCGACGATCTCATACTTGAACCGGACCGAATGGTCGGTCGCGGCATTGTGCATGCCGCCGCAGGTGATCGAAGCAACGGTTTCGCCGTCTTCCAGTGCGACCAGCGTCTTGATGGCGTTCTCGTCGTTGGACGGATAGTTCTCGTCCATCAGGCCTTCTTCCATCAGTTTATTAATGTACTTGAGCCCTTCGCGATAGCCATCTTCGATCATCGCACAGCCGATTTTGTCGTCTTTCTGGTAGTAGCCGTCCTGGTTGGTCAGGGTGAAAGAGTTCATCAGGAAGCAGGTCGGCCGGGCATACCAGACCGCCGTTTTCTCTGCGCCGGTCCAGCCGACTTCGTCAGCCTGGCCGTTGCCGTTCGGATCGTTCTCGGTACACCACTTCATGTACTCGTAGTATTCGTCGGTGGTGGTGGGCATCCCTTTGCCGGTGGCGGATTCATACTTCTCGAGGAATCCGGTGTGAATCCAATGACGCATCGCGTAAGCATTGGGGATGATGCTGTTGAGACCGCCCGAAGGAAGCGCGTAGATGTTGCCGTCCGGCGCGGTGATTTTCGCCAGCGCGCTCGCGTCGGTGTCCAGCAGCTGTTTCATCAGGTAGCCGTACTGGTCGATCATGTCGTTGAGGGGCAGCAAGACGCCTTGCCCGCCGTAGGTGGCCAGCATCGCGCGATCCATCAGGATCAGGATCAGGTCGCCCAGATCCCCGCCCGTCGACAGTTCGATGTTCAGCTTGGTCTGCGCATCGGCTTCCGGGTACAGGATGTGCTCGACCGCTACGTTGGTCCGGTCCTGCAGCAGGGTGGAGAGCTTGTTCTCACCGTACTTGTAGGATTGGACATGCGGACTCTGGGAGATGACAACGCGGATGGTTTCCTGTTCTTTACAGATCGGGAGTTGTCCGGGAGCATTCAAGTTGGGGTTGCCCGCCGGAGTGGTACCGGGTGTGGTGGTGGGAGTCGCGGTCGTGCCCTGGGGGGTCGTAGTCGGGACGGTCGTGGTGTCGGTGGGACCGCATCCGGCGACGAGGCCGACCAGCATGCAGATGACCAGCAGCATGCCAACACGTGTTCTTGCATTGTTCATACCTTGTGTCTCCTCTCCTCTTGTTGGGTCTAAAATTCATCTTACGATTCATATTTCATTCCGCACATGGATAGATGCAAGGTTTTATGTGTTTATTCTAGACTGTTCACTGGTAAACCTACCTGTATACTATAATGTAAACGACGCTCCCATCACCAAGAACCGTGCTTTTCGCTTGTGAGATATAGTCAAACCACCGCAAGCATCGTTCGCTGGATCGACAGATTCTAGTTCAACACGCAGAGGAGGTTGCAGCATGCTCTACGACGAGATCGTCCCCGATCTGAGGTATTTCGTCTGCAGACACTGTGCGCCGGGCTGGAATATGCCCGCCTCGACCATCGGGTTCATCGACTTGACCTATGTGTTCCGCGGCCACGGCACCTATACGGTCAACGGGGTGCAGTACCCCTGCGGGCCGGGGGATCTGGTATGCATCCCCCATGGAGGCACGCGGCAGGGCAAAATCAAATTGGAGGAACCCATGTCGCTGTATGCCTCCAATCTCTTGCTTTTCGACCTCAGCGGACGTGACATCCAGCTCCCCTTCCCGCCCCACTCCCACATCGGCCTCCGGGAGGATCTGCTCGCGCTCTACCATGAACTCAACACGGCCTGGGTCCGCAAACGGCCGGGATACCGGATTCTCGTCCGCTCCCTCCTGTTGAGGATCCTCCATCTGTATCTTTCGGTGTTCTTCTTTCACGACGATGCGTTGGATCTGGATCTGCACGTGAAAAAGGCGATGCGGCTGATCTATGAAAACTTTGACGGAGACATTGAAGTGGTGGATCTCGCGCGCCAGATCGGCCTCAATCCCTCCTACTTCGGCACCCTGTTTCACCAGGTGACCGGCCACACGGTCAAGGACTATCTCAACCGGATTCGCACCGACCACGCCGAAAATCTGCTCGCCAGCGGAGAATTTTCGGTCAAAGAGGTCGCAAACCGATGCGGGTTCGAAGACCATTTCTATTTCAGTAAAGTGTTCAAGCGATACAAGGGCATTCCCCCCTCCCAGGTTTCCTCGCTGTTGTGATCCATGATGGCTGTCGGCTATGATACTAGTGCGTTGGCCGTTGCCGTCGCGAGGAGGCTCCATGGACGATTCTTACCGGTATTACGAGACCGATGGCGACCGCTTCGTGCGTGAGACGCGTGACGTCGATCTGTCCGGTGTGTACGACCCTTTTGTGAAAAGGCTTCCCCCAGGCGCACTGGTGCTGGACGCAGGGTGCGGCGCAGGGCGGGATACCGTCGCGTTTGTCCGCATGGGATACCGGGTGGCCGCGTTCGACGCGTCGGCCGCCATGGTCGCTGCCACAGAGGAAACACTGACCGCGCTGGTCCCAGTCCAACGCGCACAAGCGCATGTTCTCCTCTCCCGGTTCGAGGACTTCGTCCCCACAGGCACTTTCCCGGACGGAGTCGGGCTGGATCCCGGCACGCGCTTCGATGGCATCTGGGCGTGTGCCTCCCTGCTGCATGTGCGTCGATCGGAGCTGTCTGGCGTCATGCGGCGCTTCGCGGACCTGTTGGTGCCCGGTGGGGTGTTCTATACGTCATTCAAGTACGGTGACGAAGAAATCCTCCGGAACAACCGATACTTCAACGGCTACGACGAGCCCGCTTTCGCACGGTTGCTGGCCGATCTGCCCGGGTTGCACCTCGTACACCAGGCGATCACACGAGATGTTCGACCGGGACGGGAAAATGAGCGCTGGCTCAACAATTATCTGGTCAAGGAGTCGATATGATTCATCTGTTATTTGGGTATGGTCGCGGCAAAACCAGCTCAGCCTTCGGTCTGGCGCTCCGCATGGCGGGGCACGGAAAGCGGGTTCTGGTGGTGCAGTTTATCAAAGACGGAACCTCCGGCGAGGTCGCGGCGATCCGGCGACAGCCCGGTGTGGATGTGCTCCACCCCGAACCCTATCTCGATCTGGAGGCCAACCGGACACTCTGGCAGGAGGTTGCTTCCCGCCTCCGGGACCCGGATGGATATGCGATGATCGTGCTGGACGAGGTGCTGGACGCCATGACGGGCGGGGCAATGACCGCGGACGAACTGGCGAAAGCCGTCCGGGCGTTTGCCTCTACCGGTGCGGAACTGGTGCTCACCGGACATGAGGATCCGCCGCTTGAGCTCGCGGATCTGGCAGACTACATCACCCGTTTCGAGCCGGTTCGACACCCATATGACCGGGGAATTGTCGCACGGGAAGGTGTGGAGTACTAGCAAAACCCGGCCGGGAGAGGCGAGGCACGCAGCGTCAGCCCTCCGGGTATCAATCCTCTGTAATGTCCATTTAGAACACTTCGAAGGGCGTCGGACTGTCGTAGTCGTACAGGCTTGTACAGTCTGTTTTGTCGTGCGCGTCGAGTGTCTCGACGGCCACGTGGTACAGGTGATCCCCAGTGATCTCATACTGACCACCGAGCGGAAGAATGCTGAAGTCCCATCCCTCTACGAGGGAGGTGTGAACACATCGATCCAGACCGTAGTGATGGTGAGAACATGGATGACCGGACCGTCTCCGTGGAGAAAGTGCTTGCATGTAAACGCCACAGGATGTATGATATATTTATATGAGACATTGTTTGTTGATTATCTCTTGTAATATAACATATTTCGACGGTTTTGTCAAGTACTCGGAAGGAGCCTAGATGACACTATCCCGATTTCTTCCCATAACCGGCTCCGGTCTCACCGCTCTATCGAGTCGATTCGACGCGGACGCAGACATCCGTACCGCATTCCTTGAACTCGCGGAGCAGGGATTCCCGATTGCTCCTGCGGATGCCGCAAGGATCATCGATGGTGCCATCCATATTCTCGCGCGGCTCGGACGGGTGGAATTCGGCTCATGGGTACTGTGCGAAGTCCTCCGCCGATGCGGCCGATCCGCACACGTGCAGCCCGATTCCCTGATGGATACCGCGGAGGCGTTGTACGAGGTTTTCCACGAAACCAAAAGCCAAACGAACGACCTGGTTTCGGATGATGAGCTACTGGATGCCGTTTTCATGCTTTTCGAGCGGTACAGCGGATCGATTGAATTGGTAGTCGGCAAGGGCGTTGAACAGATGGTCGAAAATCACCGTCGGGGCGTGCCGCTGGCCGTCCTGGGACCCGGAACACCGGACAGGCCGGAGGAGGGTGCATGGTAAGCGATCTTCAGGCTATGTGCCGGGAGGACCCTCCAAACACGGCGAGGAGTCTTTTGGAGGTAGAAGCGGCTGATCTACTGGCGGAGCTGGTTTCACACGCCACAGGAGGAGCAGGGCGTTCTCTCCGCTACGAGTCGGCAATGGAGCTGGTACGGTCGATTCGATTCTGCTTGGATGCGTATTTCGAATACGCTGGCATTGCGGACGAAGCGGACAAGGATGCATGGATCCGTACCCGCGGACTACGGAAGACCCACGCGCTAGGAAGCCGCATTCTCCGGCGCAGGACAGCGGCTGCGCGGCGCGCGTATGCCGCATTGGACTCTGGCCGGCTTCGCGTCCCTCTCTCCGCATATCAGGAAACTGTCGGCGTCGAGCTACGTGCGTTTTTTGACCGGTACGACATCGAACTGGCGGCGCACGACATTCCGTGTTCAATCGACTACCCGCTGGCGCTGGAAGACGCGCGCGGGGTAGGGATCCGGTATGTGGAGTCTTGGATCGAAGCATTGCGGCTGGAAACGGACTTTTGCCGACGATTCGGAGAACCAGTGCTTTCGGATTATCTCTTCCGGTTCGACGCCCGTTTCGGACTGGATGTCGGGAACGCACCGTTCAACCTTTTCTCTGCGGTGTTCGACCAGGCCGCAACCATCTGGCTGTGCGGCTGGGATCCCCTACCGCTCGTATTGCCGCGTGAAGCGGCACTCATCGGCTGCAGAAGCCTTGCCGCGGAAATAGGAGGAGCGGCGGATACCGCGTCAAGATATGCAGAATCGGCTGTTACGGGATTGTCCGGGCTTTTGGAAATTGCGGATGTGGACCTGCTCAACTACCTGTTACGCTACGCGCGCACTTACACTGTGCGCCTCGCCGCAGCGCTGACCGGCGGCACGTTGGAGCACATTGCCGTCGTCGATCGGACGGAAAGCGTTCCACCGATCCTGGCGCACCTGTCGGACGCGGACAGTCTGGACTTGCCCGACTATCTGTGCCTGTTGGAGGATCTGCAAACAGCATCATCAGAAGGGGTCCAGGCTGCATTAATCCTGGAACGCGTTCATTCTGCTCGTGATCTGGCGGATCTGCTGGAGGCAGATGTGCTGAGCCGGGCCGCTCTGGATCACTTGTTCTCGCGGTTCGGGGATGAGGAAATGGCCGTAGCCGGCTGTACGTTCCTCCACCGCGCAGGTATTCCACAGCACTTTATTCAGGACGGGGATCTCGGACCGCTTACGGAGGAGGCGAGCGAAGAGTGGCACTTCGCATGGCTGCACGCATTGGCTGCACGGGACTCCGGACAACAGGCCAAGCTGCTGCGGCTGGCGCATGCCATGCGCTCCGACTGACCTCTGGCCCTCGATGCCCCGACCGCGCCTCACCCCGGCCAGACCGAATCCATCGCGGCTTTGACGCGGGCCGCGGCCTGTTCAAACGGCAGATCCCCCAGGGACGGAGTGAACGGCTCCGGCTGCACAGGACCGTCGTAACCCAAGCG
>JAAYKS010000502.1 GCA_012522285.1 Clostridiaceae bacterium
TCTGAGCGGGTCCGTTATTTCAACATCACCTGGCCGCCCGTCACGGGCAGCGCCTGGCCGGTCTCGTATTCCTGGTCGACCAGATAGAGGATCCCCTTGACCACATCCGCGGGGAGACATCCCCTGCCGAGCGGCACCTTGGATTCATAGGCGGCGCGCACCTCTGCAGGGGTCTTCGCACCGGGCACTTTACCCGCGTGCAGATACTGAACGAACAGACCGTTGTCAGGATCGCTCCACAGCGGGCCGTCGAGATAGTTGCCCGGACAGACCGCGTTGACCTTGATGCGATGGGGAGCGAGTTCGAGTGCAAAACTCTGGACCAGTCCGATCCCCCCGAACTTTCCTCCCGCATAGGCAAAGTTGCGATTGGAGCCCTGGAGACCCGACTTTGAATTGACCTGGATGACATCTGCCCAATACCCGGGGTCCAGAGCGGCCGCGGTTTTCATAGGGACAGACGCATATTTTGCACAGAGGAAAAAGCCGGTGTAATTGACCTCCGTGACTTTTTGGAAATCCTGTAAAGTCATCTCCTCCAGCCCGCCCGCGCGCAGGATGCCCGCGTTGCTGACACAAAGATCCAGGCCGCCGAACGCGAGCAGGGTTTGCTCCACCATAGCGCGCACGGAAGACTCCGACGACACATCCACCGCGATGGCGATCGCCCGGCCGGGTCCCTCGCGGCGATTGACCGCGTCTGCTGCGGCGGATGCGGCGTCTTCCCGAATGTCGGCGAGCACCACATGGGCGCCGTGTGCGGCCAGCTCTTCCGCGATGCCCAGTCCAAAGCCCTGTGCGGCACCGGTCACGACCGCCACCTTTCCCTCCAGACGGCGGTTGCCGCCGGAAGAACCCGTGATCACAAAACGCCCGGCACCGGTCCACATAAGCCCCTCCGGACCGATGGCCGTCTCCGGAGCGGTCTGTCGCAGCCGATCTGCCACCTCGCGTACCGGATCCGCGCAAGCGGACAACACGTCCGGGGACGGCAGGAGCGCGTTTTCCGCACCCGCCCTTACCGGCGTTTCGTCCGGGCAAAACCGGACGGTCGGCAGCGGGCGTCGTCCCGCGGCGACCCAGACGCGAATCGCGGGCATCATCGCGGCCGCGAGGGAACGAAGCATCCCAGCATCCATCCTGTGTTCCTCCTCAGTCGATCGGGCGGGCGTGTGCGAGCAGATATCGCTCGGCCTCGACGCTCCACAGTCCTCCCCGCCGTTCGACGATGTCGGCCAGCGGTCCGAACATGGGGTTTCCCGAAGCGCGGGTCCGAAGTTCCGCCAGCGGCGTCAACGGCAGTGAGATCTGGGTGTAGATCAGCTTCTTCCCGCCCGGAATGTGCGGGAGGTTGAGCGTGGTTTCCACGACACAATCCAGTCCGCCGATGTGCGTGATCATGGCCGCCGGGTCGATGGCTCCCGAAGCCATGAGCTCCAGCGATTCCACCAGATCGTCCGTGTTGCCGCCGCTGTTGCCAGCGACATGGACCGCATTATAGTGCACATCGTAAAAATTGAACCGCGCGGAA
>JAAYKS010000080.1 GCA_012522285.1 Clostridiaceae bacterium
ATGCTCAACCTGATCCAGCCTCTCCCGCTGCTGGAAAAAGCCTATCCGTTTTTTGAAAAGACCACGGCGCAGATGCACTTCCCCTTCGGGGAGCAGCCCCACACGTCCGGGTGGCCCGGACCGGGGCCGGACACTCATGTCGTGCTGACTGAACGTGCCTCTGACCGCGATACCGCATTGCGGGTGCTGGAACGCATGCGCCGGTCGGGAGGAAGCCTGTGATTCCCGGTCCGGACGGGAAACGCCGTCCCCTTATCCGACTGCCACTCCAGTCTTATCACAACGTCCGTGACATCGGCGGGTATGCCGGCACGGGCGGTCGCGCGGTGTCTTTCGGGCACTTTTTCCGCGCTTCCGAGCCCTGTAATCTATCTTCTGAGGATGTCCAAACCCTGATCGACCTCCCGGTCCGCACCTTTGTCGATCTGCGATCGGAAATGGAAATACGTTTGCGCCCCAGTGCTTTCCAGGATCTGCCCGGGGTAAGGTATGTGAACTTCTCTCTTCTCAAACCGCCGGCGAGCGCGACAAATGGAGTTGAGGATTTTGTACGTGACCTTGCCTCCCTCACCCTCGGTGAAGTCTACATCCACATGCTGGAGAATGCAGGCCGCGAAATCGCAGGTGTGCTCCGTTCCATGGCGGAAGAGACGGAAGGCGCCTGTCTGTACCACTGTACACACGGCAAGGACCGGACCGGGCTGATCACCATGCTGCTGTACCGGCTCGCAGGGGTCGCGGATGAAGATATCATCGCGAGCTATCAGGTGAGTTTTTCCTATCTCCGCCCGCTCATCGACCCTTTGCTGGCCAAGTCGGCGGAAAACAGCCGCCATCTGCTGTTCAGCGATGCCGAGAACATGGAGATGCTGTTGCGGCATTTTGACAAAACCCGGGCCGGTATCATCCCTTATCTGCGGGAGATCGGGCTCGATGACGCAAGTATCCGGATCCTTCGCGATCGGCTGCTCGGAGACTGAAAGACCTCTTGCGTATGCTAAAAAAGACCTGCGGTATTCTCTTTGCAGAGCCGCAGGTCTTTTTGAATGTCCGGGTATGGGTATGCCGTCAGGGCAGAAAGCCTGCTGCCGTCCCAGTCGCAGCATAGGCAGCGTGGTGGAGTGCTGCATAGAATCCGTCTTTTGCCAACAGTTCTTCGTGTGTCCCCTGCTCGACCAGCACCGCTTTGTCCATGACAAAAATGCGGTCACATTTGCGGATCGTGGACAGCCGGTGCGCAATGATGATGGTCGTCCTCCCGGCAGACACATTGGCGATCGATTCCTGGATATGCTGTTCGGTTTCGGTGTCAATATTCGCGGTCGCCTCATCCAGGATGAAGAGCGCCGGATCGTGGGCGATGGCACGCGCAAAAGACAACAACTGCCGTTGCCCGGCAGAGAACGTACTTCCCCGCTCCGTCACCGGTTCGAGCATCCCGTTCGGGAGCCGCTCGATGAAACTGTCCGCACGGGCCAGTGACAACGCCTCTACAATCTCATCATTTGTGATCTCCCTGTCATTGAGCCGGATGTTCTCCGAGATGGTGCCCGAAAACAGGAACACATCCTGCAGTACCACCGCGATCCACTTGCGCAAATCGGACAGACGGATGGTGCGAATGTCCTTACCGTCCAGCAGGATCTCCCCCTGCTGGATTTCGTAAAACCGTGCCATCAACGAAATGATGGTGGTCTTGCCCGCCCCGGTGGCGCCGACAAACGCAGCGCTCATTCCCGGCTCGATGGTAAACGACACATCCTTGAGCACCCAATCTTCTTCGTTGTAGGCGAACCAGACATGACGGAACTCCACGCGACCTTCCGGACGCTCCACCGAATCGCCCTCTTCCATCACTTCCTGATCCACTTGGTCGTCGAGCAGTTCAAAGATCCGCTCGACCGAAACCGTCGCGGATTGTACGGTGGCGTACTGTTCAGACAGGTCGTTGATCGGTTCGAAGAACTGACGGATGTAGTTCGTAAAGGCGTACAGGACACCTACCTGGAGCAAATTGTCCGCA
The DNA here is from genome assembly GCA_012522285.1 of Clostridiaceae bacterium. Taxonomy (GTDB): domain Bacteria; phylum Bacillota; class Clostridia; order Saccharofermentanales; family UBA5734; genus JAAYKS01. Next base: position 2,024 of record JAAYKS010000080.1, read on the forward strand.
ATCCGTCCGACAGCGAACCAGATCACGAGCGCGATCGCCATGGAGTTGATGACTTCCATCACGGGACGCAGGAGACTGTTCATCCGAATCTGGGTCAGTGTTGCCTTGAAGTAGGCGACATTGAGGAGGTCAAATTCCTTGAGCTTCTGGGTTTCGCGCCGAAACAGCTGTACCAGGCGCATACCCGATATATTCTCGGCAAAAAACCCGTTGATCGATCCGATCAGCCGTTTCACGATCACGAAATTCTTGCGAAGCCGGCTGCGAACAAACGCCGTCACCAGCGCGATGGCGGGTACTGCGATAAACGAAATCAGGGCAAGTCGCCAGTTCATGATCAACATTGTCGCGGTGATCCCGATCAGCAAGAAGACATCCTTGAACAGGTTCACCATGAAATCCGCAAACAACTCGTTGAGGGTTTCGACGTCGTTGGTCGCGCGGGTGATGAGTCGACCGGACGAAAAATGGTCGAGTTTGCGCATCGGCATGTGCAGGATGTGGCGAAACACGTCCCGACGGATGTTCATCAGGATGCTTTGACCCATGCGGTTGACCATCAGTGCCTGACCGATATTGGTCAGTGATCCGATCGTGATGATACCGAGGTAAGCGATGCCGAACCAGAAGATCGAGTAGAATCCGCTGTCGGGCCTGCCGGTCATCAAAAAGTCGTCAATAACGATCGACAGGATATAAGGTTTCACCAGTTCGGAGGCGTTGACGATCAACACCAGCAGGCAACTGGCCACCAGGGCGGGAATCTGCGGAACCAAATAAGGTTTCAACCGCAACAGTGCCTTGAATTTTTTACGTTTCTTTCCGTCTTTCCCACCCGCCTGCGCGGTGAGGATTGTGTCTTCACGGATGTTTTTCTCGAGTGCTGCACGTTCCCGTTCCCGGATCGCCTCTGCTTCAAGACGTCTGCGGTTGCGCGTTTCTTTTCGATCCAGTCGTTTGTCCTCCATTAGGATTCCTCCTCTCCGCTGTCGGCCTGACTGGCCGCGGTCTGGGCATAAAAGCCTCCGGCGGCCGCCAGTTCGGCGTGTGTGCCCCGTTCGACGATGCGTCCCTGATCCAGGACAACAATCTCGTCGCAGGCCATAACGGCACTGATGCGGTGGGAGATGATGATGGAGGACTGTCCGGACTTTCTGCGCAGATGCAGATTGGAAAGGATGGATTCTTCGGTGCGGGTGTCGACCGCGGACAGCGCGTCGTCCAGCATCAGCAACGGAGTGTCCCGGATGAGGGAACGCGCGATCGCGATGCGCTGTTTTTGTCCGCCCGACAGACTCATGCCGCGTTCTCCGACCTGGGTGTCATACCTGGCCGGGAACGCCTCAATGTTGTCCGCCACACAGGCCAGTCTGGCGGCTTCCTCAATTTGCTCCTGTGTGAAGCGATCGTCGAAAAAGCGGATGTTGTCTGCCACCGTTGCAGAAAACAGGAAATTGTCCTGTGGAACAGCTGCGATGGCGGTGCGCAGCGTCTCCAGGTCAAACCGGTTGATGTCCCATCCTCCAAAAAAGATGGTCCCGTCCGGTGCGTTGTACATTTTGGACAGCAGCAGTGCGAGGGTGGTCTTTCCGCTGCCGGTCCGGCCGACGACGCCCAGCGACCGCCCGGGCGACAACCGGATGTCGATGTCCTCAAGCGCCGGGTTCTCGGTTCCCGGATAACGGAAGGTCAGCCCCTTGATCTCCAGCCCCTGTCCCATCGCTTCGGCCGGTGCGTCTCCGGTTCCGTCGACCACCGCAGGCGGGATCTGCAGGATGCTGTTGTAACGTTTGAGCGAAGCCAGACCGCGCTGGATCAAGGTGATGATCCGGGCGATCGACTGGACCGGCATGATGATCAAGGTGAGATAACCGTTGAACGCGACAAAGTCGCCGACCGAAATCACTCCGTCGCGCACCAACCCGCCGCCGTAGATCAAGCTGATGGTAAAGCTGATGCCGAACAACAGAAGCACCAGCGGGCGCATCGAAGCGGATACCTTGACCATGTCGAGGTTGACCTTGCGGGATCGCCGGTTGAGTGTCTCAAACCGTTCCGCTTCTTCCTCCTCCTGTGCATAAGCCTTGATGACACGGATGCCGGAGATGTCTTCCTGGACCCGGTCCGAGCCCGCCGCAAATGTTTCCTGGACCCTGCGAAAACGGCGCTGTACCAAACGGCCCATAATCACGACCAGCACCACGACAAGCGGAATCGGAAGGAGCGCGAACAGGGTGAGGCGGGGATGCACGCCGCCAGACATCCCCGCCACCGATAGGACGGCGGTGGTGATGCCCGATACGCCGAGCGCCAGGCTGGGTCCGAACGTCATGCGGATCGCGTTGATGTCATTGATGGCGTAGGCCATGAGATCCCCGGTCTTCTGATGATTGAAAAACTGGGGAGGCTGGGTTTGGAGGTGCCGGAACAACCGCCGACGCAAGTAGCTCTCCATGTTGCGGGAGTTGCCCATGATGATATAGCGCCAGACAAATCGCGTGACCAGTGTCAGGCAGGCGATGAGCAGCAGCATCAGCAGGCCGTTTCGGATGGCCCGCCCATCCGAAGGCCCGCTTTCAAGCACATCGAAGATATTGCCCAGTACACGTGGCTGCAAGGTGTTGATATACGAGCTGGCGACCAGAAACAACAAACCGGGGAGGTAGATCCATCCGTATTTCCGGAAAAAGTCCTTCAGTTCCCGCATGGCTTAGACTCCCGTCCGGGCGGCAGCCGTGAACTCCAGCGGCGGCGGATTGGTCAGTCCGTCCGTGTTGGGCGTGGATTCGATACGGATCCGCACCCGGTCCCCGTCCGGGCGCATGACCATTTTGCGGTGAGCCACGTTCAAGATCGACCTCATATCGACCACAAACGCACCGTCTTCGGTCCAGGCACCTGTTGCCAGCACCGGGAACGTGTGTCCCGCGTACATATAGGGATTTTCAACCGGATTGCCATCCATCCCCAGCAGCAGCCGACCATTGTTTCCTTCTTCTTCATATTCCATTGTCGCCCGGTTTCCCGAAAAGACGATCCGCGTGCAGGCAACCCCCGCACCGGAGGGTGCGCCACGCTGCAGCGAGAAACGGAACGTGTTCTTTGGCCAAACCCACTCCACACCCTCCAGCCGGGATTCTCCGGCCGGATCGCGTCGCGCCGGCGTCCAGGCGAGACGAAGCCGGGACAGACGGTCGCGCAACCGGCCGGCAGCCGCCGGATCTTCGGGCAGCGGAGCGTCCGTCATCGATGGAAGCACGATGTCCCAAAACCCTTCGGTGATCCCGGCGGTGTCCCAGGAAGAGGATGTGATCGCGGCCACTGCGTCTTTGGTCGGCATGACGATTCCGAACTGGCCGTTGGCACCCGCAAACCGGTAGACGTCGGGCGGAATGCAACGCCAGATGTGGTAACCGAAGCCACTCGTGTGGTCGCCGTCGCCGGCCGGGTGGTTCGCGGTCGAAACCTGCCAGGTGGAAGCCTCGTCGATCCAGGCTTCCGGGATCAGCTGGACACCGTCGTGACGGCCTTTTTGCAGATAGAGTTGCGCCATCCGCGCGATGTCTTCCGTGCGGATGTACATGCCTCCGCCGCCATTCTCGATGCCGCGGGGGCAGGTCAGACAGAACACTTCGCCGATCCCGATCGGATCCAGCACGCGAGGACGCAGATAGTCCAGTAGATTCATCCCGGTCTTTTCATACACCAGAACAGTCAGCATGTAGGATGCCAGGGAATTGTAGAGATAGTGGGTTCCCGGGTCCCGAACCACCGGATGCGCCAGAAACGCACGTGTAAAATTCTCCGACCCGACCGGCATGGGTTCGGTCTCGTGCCCGCAGGTCATCGTGAGCAGATGCCACAGGTCCATTTTCAGCAGGTTTTCCGAGGGATGATCGGGCATGTCCAAGGGGAACAGATCCGCCACCCGGTCGTGCAGACCGATGCGCCCCTCATGGATCATGAGGCCGATGGCGGTCGAGGTGAAACTCTTGGTCAGCGAATGGGCGGCGTGCACGAGATCGGGTGCGTAGGGAGCCCACCAGCCGGCCGCGGCCAGCTTGCCGTGGCGGAGGATCATCAGGCTGTTGATTGCGAGGTTTTTGTCGCGCACGTGATCGAGATAGCGCTCGATGGCCGTGCTCGGAATCCCGAGAGATTCCGGGCTTGCCTCGGGGAACGTGATGGGGTTTGACATGTGAATACCTTCCTGACACGCTTTATTTTTGAACATCCACTATTATACACTAGCCCCGGCGGGGTGTAAGAAAATCCCCAACGTGTATAATCGATCTAGCATGCGTCGGAACCTTCCGGCGACGACTTGGACGGAGGATCCCGATGTGAGTAACCTACCCGGATCAACCGCTGTTCACGGATCCGACCGGCTTGCCCTGCCGGGCGTGTTGCGCGACCGCCGGCTGTTCCAGCTATTGACTTTTTTCTTCTGGTTTTCGCTCTACGTGTATTCCCCTTTTCTCGCCACCTATGGTGCGGGCATGGGAATCCCGGACGGGTTTTTGGGAGTCATTCTCGGCTCGTACGGATTTACACAGCTGGTGTTGCGCCTTCCGATCGGGATCGGATCGGATCGGATCCGCAAGCGCAGACCTTTTGTCGTGGCCGGCTGCTTCCTGGGCTTTGCGAGCGCGCTCGGGATGGGTCTGTTCGCCACCCCCTGGGGCTACTTCACTTTCCGCGCGCTCTCCGGTGTCGCGGCGTCCTGTTGGGTCGTTTATACCGTGTTGTATGCGAGCTATTATGAAAGCCGCGACGCGGCCAAGGTCATGGGCTCGATCACCCTGTTCAACAACAGCGGCATTCTGGCCGCCATCCTCGCGGGTATGGTGCTCGCCCAGTTTCTCAGTGAACAAGCCACCTTTTTCGTGGCGGCGGGCGGCGGCCTGGTAGCGCTTCTGCTCAGCCTTCGCGTGGTCGAAAGCCGGCCGACCACGGTGACCCCCATCCGGCCCCGGGACATTCTGAAGGTGCTGCGGGACCGCAATCTCTTGATTGTCTCCCTGCTGGCCGCCATCGGTCAGATCATGGTGTTCGGCACCATCTACGGCTTTACACCCGCCTTTGCGCAGGAAAAACTCGGCGCGGCCAAATGGCAACTCGGTCTACTGACGGCAGGTTCCACGGTCGCGATGATCGCCGCGTCCTATCTGGTGTCCCGATTTGCACACAAGCTAAAACTCCGGCGCACGCTCGTTCTGTCGATGGTGCTGGTCGCCATCTCCTGTATGCTGGTGCCCTTGTGCCCTTCGATCGCCTGGTTGTTTGTCGTACAGGTGTTCGCGGGCTTTGGGCGTAGCGTTACGATGGCGCTGTGCATGGGACAAAGCATCCTGACGGTGCCCGATGCTTACCGGTCCACCGCGATGGGAACCTTCCAGGCGGTGTATGCCGCCGGGATCGTGCTGGGGCCCACGATTATCGGATTTATCGGTCAGGCGGCCGGGCGGGAACGTGGATTCCTGGTCGTCGGCCTGATCGGACTGGCCGGATCCCTGCTGGGCTTCCTGCTGCCCGCACCGCATATGTCCGACACACAGGCGAAGGAGGCGTAAGCGAGATGACAAGGCAACAGGCCGTTCTGTTTGACTGTGACGGCGTATTGGTGGACTCGGAAGCTCCACTCGCCCGGATCGCCGCGATGGCACTGCGCGATTTTGGGATCCCTGCCGAGCCGGCTGATTTTGCACCGTTCGTCGGAATGGGAGAAGACGCCTACATCGGAGGAGTCGCCGCACAATACGGTGCCACGTTCACGATGGAGCTCAAACGCCACGTCTATGACAAGTACATTGAACGATGTGATGAATTCGTCCATCCGATGCCAGGTATTCCGGAGCTTCTCCGCGAACTGCGGGCGGCCGACTGGCGTCTGGCGATGGCGACCAGCGCCGATCGGGTCAAAGCCGTGGCCAACCTGCGGATTCTCGGCATGGAGGACCGCGGATTCGACGCGGTCGTCACGGGCGACGATGTCCTCCGCAAGAAACCGTATCCGGACATCTATCTCGAGGCCGCCCGTCGCTGCGGCGTCGCACCCGGAGATGCCTGGGTGATCGAAGACGCCGAGAGTGGTATCCAGGCCGGCAAGGCCGCTGGCATGCGGGTCATTGGACTGACCTCCACGCTGCCGTCTGCCCGGTTGACATCCGCAGGGGCGGATGCCGTCGTCGACCGCCTGGACCAGGTCGCCGGCCTCCTGGGGTTGTGATCGTGGAGCAGGGTGTAAACAAAAACACAATCGTGATCCGGGATCCCGGACGGCTCTTGCTGGACGGCGTGTATCACGGCGGCGACCAGGAGTGGTATGTCGACACATGGCGGCAACGGGCGGGCTGCGGCCCCACGACCGCTGCGACATTGCTCTATTATCTAGCCCAGCGGGACGCGGATAAACAGGCGCTTTGGCCGACCGCGCCAACCCGCACGCGGGAAGATTTCTTACAGTTCATGGATCTGGTCTGGGAGGATGTGACCCCGGGTATGCGCGGCCTGAACCGATCGGTCCTGTTCACCGACGGTGTGGAACGGCTGTCCGCCAGACGGGGCGTCGCACTGACGGCTCATGTCCTGGAGGTCCCGGAAACGATCGGCCGTCGCAAAGGGTTCGATCATTTCTCCTCGTTCGTGATGCGGGGGCTCCGGTCTGATTGTCCGGTTGCTTTCCTCAACCTGAGCAACGGAAAAGCCGAGCGGCTGCACAGCTGGCATTGGGTGACAATCGTCGCGGCCCGTTGGGATGCGGAACATCCCGAAAACGATTGGTCCGTCACGGTGTTCGACGAAGGCAAGTCGATCGAGATCGACCTCAAATGCTGGTATGACACGTCCCTGCTCGGCGGCGCGCTTGTCTGGTTCGACTGACAATCCGGACGCTTTGACTGGCTAACCGCAATCGGACGGTTATGCTCCGGTGTCCGCGGCAGACGCCCGTTCCCGCCTCCGGTTGCGGAAAAACAGGACGATGTCCGCCAGAACCATCACGGCATTCAACTGATAGAAGAAAACGACCCCGTCGAGATTGCCGGTCACTTTGAACCCGATGCCGGCCAGATACCCGAAAAAGATCAAAAACAGAAAAAAGACGCTCTTCCCCCGCGTGCTCCCGGACGTATATGATTTCCACAGGGAGACCGGCCAGGAGGCCCCAAAACACAGCAGCATCAAAATTTCAAATCCACGCATGGAACCGTTCCTCTCCTTCTCCTCGGCGGAATCCTTCCCGCCGATGGCAGTATATCACCCGAATCCCCCTTGCAGAAGGTGTCCGACGTGGACAACCCCCGGCAGGCAGACTATACTCAAATCACTTTCCCGCTCAAAGAGGAGGCCGCGATGAACTTCCAATTCATTCGTCGAATGCCAGACGCCGCGGACATTGTGGCCGCGTGGCCCTTGCCACCCGAAATCGCACAACTGAAACAGGTGCGGGATCGGGAAATCAACGACATCATTGCCGGTCGGTCCGACCGGTTTCTCCTGATTGTGGGTCCCTGCTCCGCTGACAACGAAGACGCGATCTGCGACTATGTCTCACGTCTGCGCGCCGTACAGGACGAGACGGCCGACCGGCTCGTGATCGTGCCGCGCATCTACACCAATAAACCGCGAACCACCGGAGAGGGATATAAAGGCATCCTCCACCAGCCGGATCCGGAAAAGGCACCCGACATGGTGGCGGGTATCGTGGCTCTCCGCCGCATGCACCTGCGCGCACTCGCGGAGTCCGGGCTGCCCGCCGCGGACGAAATGCTCTATCCGGAGAACCACACCTATCTCGAAGACATGCTGTGCTATGTGGCGGTCGGTGCGCGATCGGTCGAAAACCAGCAACACCGGCTGACCGCGAGCGGTCTGGACATCCCTGTCGGGATGAAAAATCCCACCAGCGGAGATCTCTCGGTGATGCTCAACTCGATCCAGGCCGCCCAGGGAAGCCATACCTTCATCTACCAGGGATACGAAGTCCGCACCGCGGGCAATCCGACGGCACACGCGGTGCTGCGCGGAGCGGTAGACCGCTACGGGGTTTCGATTCCCAATTACCATTACGAAGACTTGCTGCGCCTGTCCGACCTGTACCGCAGCCGCGGACTCGAGAACCCGATGGCCGTCGTCGACGTCAACCATGCGAACTCGGACAAAGATCCGCAGCAGCAACCCCGGATCGCCATGGAAATTCTCCACAGCAGGCGCCTGTCGACCGATCTCAAGACACTGGTGCGAGGACTTATGATCGAGAGCTATATCGAGGACGGCCGACAAGCGGTCGGCAGTCACGTGTACGGCAAATCGTTGACCGACGCGTGTCTCGGGTGGGAATCCACACGACGCTTGATTCTGGAAATCGCAGATCGGATCTGACCCCCGTCCATCCCCATATGGCCCATGAATCCGGGATCGATTTTTTCTGACCCGTAATCTCGGTTATAATGGAACAATCACAATCGGCCACACGATTCAAGGCGAACCAGAGGGAGAAACGCGCATGAAAAAAGATGCACCGTTGTATGAGGTCCGCCCCATCTCCGACCTAAAGGACATGTTGGAGCAAAGCCGGAGACTGTACGCCGACCAGACTGCGTTTCTGGTCAAGGACAAACGCGGGGAACCTTACAGGGCAATCCCTTACAGCCAGTATGCCGCCGATGTCGACGCGCTGGGGACCGCCTTCGCGGACCTGGGGCTGGTTGGCGGACGTATAGCGATCCTCGGAGAGGCGCGGTACGAGTGGTATGTCACCTATCTCGCGACAGTCAACGGGACCGGCGTCGTGGTGCCGCTCGACAAAGAGCTTCCCGTACAGGAGATTCGCACGCTGCTGCAGCGATCCTACGCAGACGCCGTGGTGTACTCCTCCTCCAAGAAGCCGGAAATCGACAAGATCCGCGCGGACAATCCTGGGGTTCGACACTTCATCTGTATGGAGGAATCCACGCATCCGGACGATTTGTCGATCGCGCATTTGCTGGACCGCGGACGGTCTCTGCTGGCTGCCGGCAACCGCGACTTCCTCGACGCCAAGATCGACCCCGAGACCATGAGCATTTTGTTGTTTACGTCCGGGACGACCGCGGCTTCCAAGGCGGTCATGCTCTCCCACCACAACCTCAGCGCCAACCTCCAGGGGATGTGTTCGATGCTCTATGTGGGACCGGAGGACGTGTTTCTGTCGGTCCTTCCGGTTCACCACACGTACGAATGCACTTGCGGCTTCCTCTGCCAGATCTATCGTGGCGCCACGATCGCCCAGTGCGAAGGGCTCCGCTATATCGTACAGAACATGCAGGAGTCCAAAGTGACGATCATGCTGGTGGTCCCCCTCATGCTGGAGCTTTTCCACCGCAACATCATGAAAAAAGCAAAGGCCACCCCGGAAGCCGCCAAAAAGTTTCATTTTGCGATCGGGCTCACACGGACGCTCCGCAAGGTGGGCATCGATCTGCGCAGGAAACTCTTCCACGCCGTGCACGACAGCTTTGGGGGATCCCTCAAGATGCTGATCAGCGGCGGCGCGGCGGTCGACCCCAACATCATGCGGGACATGCAAGACCTGGGCATCGCCTGTGTACAGGGATACGGGCTGACCGAATGCGCACCGATCCTGGCGCTCAATCGGGACGTGTACTACAAAAACAACTCCGCCGGCCTCCCACTGCCCGGTGTCGACGTCCGGATCATCGACGCGGACGAGAATGGCATCGGGGAAATCATCGGCAAGGGCCCCAACGTTATGCTCGGCTATTATGAGAACGAAGAGGCCACCGCCGAAGCCATCGTGGACGGATACTTCCACACGGGGGATCTCGGCTACATCGACGAAGACGGGTTTGTGATCATCACCGGCCGTAAGAAAAACGTGATCGTCACCAAAAACGGCAAAAACATCTTCCCGGAAGAAATCGAGGCATTGCTGTGCCGCAGCCCGCTGATCTCCGAAGCGCTGGTTTCCGGTTCGGACAGCGGGGACGGAGACATCGAAGTCGTAGCGGAAATTTTCCCGGACGCGGAGGCGGTGACCGCACGGATCGGCGAAAACCCCGCACCGGATGCCCTACGTGCGCTCATCCAGGAAGAAGTCACTTCCGTCAACCACATGCTCACCACTTACAAATACATCCGCCGCTTTACGTTGCGCGACACCGAGTTTGAAAAAACCACATCGAAAAAAATCAAACGCAACTATACGCAATAACCCCATCCCGCAGGAGGCATATATGGACCATCCCGTCATCAAGGCCATCGAAGACCGACGGAGCATTCGCTCGTTTCGCGCCGTTCCCGTAACGGACGAGCAGGTCTCCCTGCTGGAGACAGCGGCGCTCGCCGCCCCCAGCGCGGTCAACTATCAGCCATGGCATCTCAGCTTTGTGCGGCAGCCCGCCTTGCTGGATGAAATCAATCGGACCGCTGTCGAAGCGATCGGGCGGGATCCTGCCTACAACATCTTTTTCCATGCCCCGCTGGTGGTATTTATCGCAGCCGACACCTCCCGAAAATGGGGTGTGCTCGACAGCGGGATCGCGGTCCAGAACATTGCACTGGCCGCCCACGATCTCGGGTTGGGCTCGGTGATCGTCGGCATGGCGGAAGCGGCGTTCGAAAACCCGACCGGCGATGCACTGGCACTCCGGGTGGGATTTCCGGCGGGACACAGATTTGCGATCTCCATCGCCATCGGCGTGCCGGCCGCAGGCAAACCGCCACATGAGAACCAACCAAACCGCATCACACGGATCGAGTGAATCGGAATGTACTGCCATAAAAACAGCCAACCAGACCGCCGCTACGCTTTGCATGTCAAGGCCGCGGCGGTCTGTCTGTTTCTTTTTCTCTCGATTGTTTCGGGATGCAGCCAGACACCGGAGATCACCGGAACCCTCTCTCCGGTTTCCTCGACTCGCCTGTCCGTCTCGACAACCCGACGGACCACCGCGGAGGTTCGCGAACCCACACCGACGACGCGACCCCCTCTTGAGACAACGCAACCCACCCTCTCCCCCGCGCCGACCACAACCCGTACCGTCGGCACTTCCACTTCCGGCACGACACCGGAATCGACACCCTCCGCCACTCCGACGGCACCGATTGCTACGACTCCTATGACCACTGCGACGCCTCCGACGGCGCCCTCCCTCTCAAGCGGGGTCCTCGCGGACGTGCAGACTCTGTGTTCCTTTGGAAGCCGCCGGGTCGGCACCGCCGGCAACGAGGCCGCCCGCGTATGGATCACACACAGTCTGGAAGCCATGGGTTATGCGGTGAGTACGGATACTTTTACCTCGACATACCCCGGCAACCCACAAGGGACCTCCCTGATCGTGACAATTCCGGGAGCGGATTCTTCCCGGCTGCTGCTGATCGGGGCCCACTATGACACGGTCGAGGGTGTGACTGGGTGTGAAGACAACGCGACCGGGGTTGCCGCCCTGCTGGAGACGGCGCGCCGGCTGTCCGGCCAAACGCCTGTCATGGAAGTGCGGCTGGTCTTTTTCGATTCCGAAGAGTATGGGCATTCCGGATCGGAGCATTACGCGGCGCAAGTGGCGGAGCGGACTGCCCTGATGATCAATCTCGACTGTGTCGGTTATGGGGATTTCCTCTATGCCTACGGTCCGGAAGGAGCGGGCGGCGCAGTCCGGGACTTCGCCCTCTCACACGCATCCTCCATCGGCGTGGCACTGACCACGCACACAGGCAACGCGAGTTGGCCCGCGGGAACCACCGGCCCCTGGAGCGATCACGCTGCGTTCGAGCGCAGAGGCGTTCCTTTTCTCTATTTGGAAGCCGCCAATTTCGCGGTTGAAACCGATGCCGCCTGGTGGGGGTATACGGCGGAGGATCCCGATGTGCTCCACTCCGCTCTGGACCGCCCGGATTACCTGTTGCCGAAGTACGGAGCCAGAATGGAACGCCACATGAACGACGCTGCGATCCTGTCGGCCGATCTGGCTCTCCATGGATTCACCACCGGCTCTCCATCGCCTTGAAAGCCCGATCCAGTGTCTGCTGCACATTGTCGAATGTCGTTAGTTGTTGTGCCGCTTCTTCCGAAAACCATCCCGCATCGTTCACCTCCCGCACATCCGGATGGAGCCGGGCTTTTGGCGCGCGACAGAGGTAAATCAGGTCGATGTGGTTGTGCGACCAATCTCCCAGGATGTTTTCCAGCAAAATAAGAAACGGGGTCTCCAGCTCAACACACCCTTCCGGGTCGATTCCGAGCCGGTTTGGCAGGATGGTGGCTTCCACACCGGTCTCTTCCCGGATCTCGCGGAGGACTGCCTGGTCCGGCAGTTCGTCTGCTTCCACATGGCCGCCCGGCGGTAGCCACACCTCCAGTTTTTTATGCAGGATCAGCAACACTTCACGCTCCGGGTTGAACACGAAGCCGGTAGCGGTAAAGTGATTCACACTGTTCTGCATTTCAGAAAACCGGTCGATAACCGTCTGCTCTTGCTGGTGCTCCATGGGCGGCCCTTCCCTTCTGTTACTCATACCGCAGCGCGTCGATCGGGTTGAGATTGGCGGCTTTTTTCGCCGGATAGATGCCGAAGAACAGCCCGACCGCGCTCGAAAACACGACAGCGATCAAGACCGATTGCGGGCTGAGCGAGGGGTGGATCTCCCCCAAATCCCGGACCGCAAAGGCGATACCATAGGACAATCCGATTCCAGCCAGTACACCAATGGCTCCACCCACCATCGTGAGGATGACCGATTCGGTGATGAACTGCATCATGATGTCCGTCGTTGTCGCGCCAATCGCCTTGCGGATTCCGATTTCCCGGGTGCGCTCCGTTACGGAAACCAGCATGATGTTCATGACCCCGATTCCGCCGACCAGCAGGGAGATTCCCGCGACCGAACTGATGAAAATCGTCAGGATGTTGATGATCGAGTTGATCTGATCGAGGATCGAGGCCATGTCCTGTGCACGGTACACCTCGCGCTCCTCGTTGTTGTGGCGTGACTGCAAAACCCGGATGGTCGCGTCGCTGGCTTCCTCTGACAATTCGGGAGAGGTCGCCATGATGTTGATGCTGGTGAGCTCGTTCAGCCCGGCGACAAAGCGGCCGGCCGACTCAAAAGGTAAATAGAGAAAAAACGGGATGGTAAACGACTCGGACTCGTCGGCGTACCGTGCCATCATGTCGCTCATCTGCGTTGTGATGCTCTCGCAGACTCCGACCACCGTGGCGGTGATCTGCCGCCCGTCTTTGCGGATGGACAGGGCTTCACCAACCGCCTCTTCGGCACCGAACATACGGACTGCACCGACCAGGTCGATGATCACACTGTTGCGTCCGTCCTCGTATTCGATGTCGGTGAAGCCGCGACCATACACGATGTCGAGATCGCCAAACTGGGTAAAGTACGAATCGATTGCAGCCAGGCTGGCCACGCTGTCCACGTCGCCGGTCGTGACCGAACAGAGGGTCTGCACCGGCGTGCTGACCCACTTGACCGTATCGATGTTGTTGCGGATGTATTCCACATCCCGCGAGGTGATGTAATCCGCTTCCGTAGACCGGTTGCGACGCACGGAAATCGTGACAGTCGATGCGCCGATTTTGTCGAACTGGCTCATGACTTCGCTTTTCCCGCCTTCTCCCAACGCAACGATCGCAATAACGGAGGCGATGCCGACGATGATACCCAACATGGTGAGAAGCGCGCGCATCCGGTTGGAGCGCAGACTCTCAAAGGCCATTTTCACACTTTCAAAGAACATGGCTTGCCTCCTTGCGCACATCATCCAGGATCCGCCCGTCCACGACATGGACGATACGGGATGCAAAGGCGGCAATGTCGGGTTCGTGAGTGACCAGAACGATCGTTGAACCGGCCGCGTGGAGGGACTGGAACAACTTCATGATTTCGGCAGAAGAGGCGGAGTCCAGGTTGCCGGTCGGTTCGTCGGCCAACAGCAAAGCCGGCCGGCAGATGGTGGCGCGGGCAATCGCGACACGCTGACGCTGGCCTCCGGAGATCTCTCCGGGCCGATGTCCGGCCCAGCGGGTCAACCCGACCGCCTCCAGGGCTTCTTGCGCGCGCACACGCCGCTCCTTTTTCCCCAGATCCGCGTAGATCAGCGGCAGCTCGACATTCTCCAGCACCGTCAAGCGCGGCAGCAGATTAAAGGACTGGAAAATAAAGCCAATCTCCTGATTGCGAAGTCGGGCGAGATCGTCGTTGTCAAAATCCCGGATATCGATTCCGTTCAGGATGTATTCGCCCTCGTCCTTGACATCCAGGCATCCCAGGATGTTCATCAAGGTCGATTTTCCGGATCCGGATGGTCCCATCACGGCCGTGAATTCACCGCGCGCGATCTCGAGATCCACCCCTCTGAGGGCGGTAAACTCGATGGTACCCGTCCGATAGGTTTTCCATACATCCCGCAGTCGGATCACAATCGGATCGACCTCCGGAACAACTTCCCGAGACGCGACAGGCACAGGCCGCAATGAGATACGGCGCAAAAAACGAGGTAACTCCGCTGTCATGGATTTTCCTGCTTCACTCGGACGGATTGTCCGTCGACCAGCGAGCCGGTCGGATTGAGCACAACCTCGTCGCCGTCCTGCAATCCGGACAACACCTGGGCATGTGTATCAGACTGGATCCCGATCTCGATCAGCACTTTCCGGAGCGTCTGTTCCGGAGACAGTACATAGACGAAATAGTCACCCAGTTCCTTTCGCATGGCTTCGGACGGCACCCGCAGCACAGAGGACTCCTCCGCCACACGGATGCGCGCGTCAAGCGGGAACCCGATCATAAGATCGCCGGGACGATGGCTTTTCAATTCAATTTCGACTTCGAGCGTAGGCTCGGTCAGCGGTGCGCCGGAACCGGTCATCCCAAACAGGGAATCCGCCTGTCCCACAATGGAGGAGGATCCTCCGCTCGCGATCGACGCGATATAGCGGACCGATCCGACATAGACGTTTCCGTCCTGCATAAATTCGACCGGCATCCCGACTGACAGTTTCTTTGCGTCGTTTCGTCCCGCGCTGAACGTAGCGGTCAGACGGGTGTCGTCATAGACCACAACCGTCGGTGTCGCGGTGGTTCCCACGCCGATGGATATTCCCGCACTCTGTTGCGGAGTCGATTCGCCCTCTTCCGCGTTTAGTGCATACACGATGCCGGAAAAGGAAGCGCGGATGTCCTTCACGGCAGTTTCCAGCGCTTTACGTGCCGCCTCCTCGGTCTGGATGGCTTGCACTTGTGC
>JAAYKS010000503.1 GCA_012522285.1 Clostridiaceae bacterium
GCCCAGCACCACGAGCGGCGCGGTCTCGCCGATCGCGCGGGACAGCGAGAGGATACTGCCGGTCAGGATGCCCGGTAGCGCCGAGGGCAGCACGACCCGCCGGATGGTGGTCCACTGGGTCGCGCCCAGCGCGTAAGAGGCATCCCGCAGTTCGTTGGACACCGCTTTGATGGCTTCCTGGCTTGCCACCACGATGATCGGCAGCACCAGCAGGGAGAGGGTGAGACCGCCCGCCAATATGCTGGACCCCAACCCGAACAGCCGGCCAAACACGGTCAGCCCGAGCAGTCCGAAAATGACCGAGGGCACGCCGGCCAGGTTCGCGATGTTGGTCTGGATGATGTTGCGCAGCCGTCCCCGCGGGGCGAACTCTTCCAAATAAACAGCGGTCGCGACCCCCAGAACCACCGTGACCGGAATCACGACCAGCATCAGCAGCACCGACCCCACGATCACCCCGTAGATGCCGGCCTTTTCGGGATTGATCGACAGCTTGCCGGTCAAGAACGGCAAGTCCAGCCAACCGATCCCCTGCTCGGCAATCCGGAACAGCAGGACGGCCAACAGGAGAAAGACAAACCCGGTCGACAGGAGAAACAGCTTGCGTACGACCGAATTCAGCAGAATGCGCCGTTTGAGCCGCCGGCGCGCGAGATCCGAACGAAAGTAGGACACCGGTCAGTACACCTCCCTGTATTTGCGGGAAATCGCCTGGGCCGCCATGTTGAGGCCCAACGTAAACAAAAACAACAGCAGTCCGACCGCGTAGAGACTGTAATACCCCAGCGTGCCGCTCCCGGCATCCCCGCTGGTAAATTCCACGATGTAGCCGGTCATAGTCTGCATCGACTCCCGGATATCGAGTGTAAAATTCTTGGAACTGCCGCTGGCAATCGCGACGATCATGGTCTCTCCCACTGCCCGGGAAATCCCGAGCGTGATGGAAGCCACGATTCCCGACAGCGCGGCCGGCACCACGACATGCAAGGTGGTCTCCAGTCGGGTCAATCCAAGTGCCAGCGCGCCTTCACGGATGCTGGCGGGCACCGACCGCATCGCGTCCTCCGACAGCGAGGTCACCATGGGGACGATCATGAAGCCCATCACGATCCCCGGGCTGAGCGCGTTTTTAGCACCCAGCGAGGGGATGAGCTCCCGCAGGAGCGGGGTGACCAGCGAGTAAGCAAAAAAGCCGTACACGATGGTCGGGATGCCAGCCAAAAGTTCGATCGCGGGCTTGAGGATCCTGCGCGCCCGGTCGGAGGCGAACTCGCTCAGGTACATCGCGGCCATAAGTCCGATCGGGGCCGCGACCAGCATTGCGATCAGCGACGTCACAATCGTGCCGTTGATCAGCGGCAGGATGCCGAACGAGGGATTGGCTGCCAGCGGGGCGAGTCGGGTGCTAAACACCTCACGGAGCGGCACTTGCCGGAAAAACTGCGCCGCGTCGCCGATCAACGTGGCGACGATCCCGACCGTTGTCACGATCGAGATCGAAGCCGCGAGGAGAAACAAGGTGGGGATCCACCGATCGATGGTCCGCCGCTTGCGCGGCGTGAAGTCCTCTTTTGGTGTCGGGATTCTGGTCGTCATCCAATGTTCTCCAGCCGGGTCAGATATCCGGCGTACACGTCGGCAGGCAGCGGGGCAAATCCGTTGGCACTTGCGAGTTCGGCCGCACCGGTCCGGACCACATGTTTGGCAAAGTCGAGTACCTGGGGTTTATCAGTGGCGTGCTTGAGGTTGAGGTAGGTGTAAACGGGGCGGGTGAACCCGGCATAGGGCAGATCCAATCCGATGGTCTCGATGGTGGGGCCGACCGATCCGCTGCCAAAGTCGACCTGGACCGCGGTCAGTTTGTCGGTGTTGCCCGCATAGTAGCCGTAACCGAAGAAAGCAATTGCGTTGACGTCGTTGCTGACCAGGTCCACCAGAGTGGAGTATTCCTGCTGCAGGTTGACGGTCGTGACCATGTCCTGCTTCTCCAGGATCACTTCATAGAAAAACTCGTACGTCCCGTGGTTCTCGTTGGGACCCATGAAATGGATCTCTTCCGCCGGCCAGTCCGCGCGGATGTCGGACCACAGCACCTTGTCGTCGGCCTTGTACTTGCCGGAAAGGTACATGTCCACGATCTCGTCGCGGGTCATCTGAGCCGCCCAGTCGTTGTCCGGGTGGATGACGAAGGTCAGCCCGTCGTATGCGAGCATGATTTCCATGACGTCTTTTTCATAATCCAGTCCTGTGGCGTTGATCTGATCGATCTCTTCCTGCTTGATCGCCCGGGAGGCATCCGACAGGTCGGTTTCGCCTGGAATGAATTTTTTGAAACCGGCACTCGATCCCGCGCGGCCGACCTGCACATTGACATCCGGCTGTACATCGGTCATGTATTGCTCCGCGATGTTGGCCATCAGGGGATACACCGTTCCGGATCCATCGATGATGACATCCCCTTCCAGTGTCGCCGGGGCGGTGGTCGAGGTGCCCGGCTTTGCTGTGGTCGAGGTGCCCGGCTTTCCGGTGGTCGTCGGGGTGGTTTCCGAGGGACCGGCACAGGCGGCGGCCGCCATGCCAAGACTCAGGACTAAAAGAATGGCTGCGATTTTTTTGAACATCTTTTTCCTCCATTCCGGGATTTTCCCGGGATTTCTCCTCACATGCGAAGTTTTATTGATCCGTGTTTCGCCCTCATTGAATCCGCGCTGGTTAAACGGAACGTAAGCCCCATGTTAGAGGTGTGTTAACGCGCGGGAAGCGGAGAACGATGCAATAAACAAGACCGGCAGGACAGGCTGGACGCTGTGCTATAATAGCTAAAACAGACGTCGGTCATCGTCTTGCGGGGGTGCGTCCAAAGGCATGGAACCACGGATTACGCTGAACATCCTGATCCCGTTTTACAATGAGGAAAAACAGGTGCCGCTCACGTTCGCAGAGGTCGTGCGCGTCATGGAACCGACCGGTGAATCGTTTGCGATCATCGC
>JAAYKS010000504.1 GCA_012522285.1 Clostridiaceae bacterium
GGGTTTGTGGACGTCTGCGATCAGGTGTGGGTGGTATGGGCGGACGACGCCGTCCGGATTCCGCGGCTGGTCGCGCGGGGGATGTCGGAGGACGACGCGAAGCGCAGGATCGCCATGCAGATGACGCCCGACGAATACGAGAGAATCGCAGATCACGTGATCCTGAACAACGGGTCGTTCGAAGACCTCGAGTCAGATGTGAGGGCACTGTTCGAGAAAGAATTGACCGCGCGGGGGATCCGGTTGAAAAAATAGGGGTTCCGGGCGTCGCTCGTCAGACGTTGAAGCGGAACAAAACGACATCCCCGTCTTTCACGACATATTCTTTGCCTTCCGACCGAACCAGGCCTTTCTCACGGGCGGCAGCCTGGCTGCCGCAGGCGATCAGATCCTCGTAGGCGACCACTTCGGCGCGGATGAATCCGCGTTCGAAATCCGAATGGATCTTGCCCGCGGCCTGAGGCGCTCGCATCCCGCGCTCGATGGTCCAGGCGCGGACTTCTTTGGGACCGGCCGTCAAATAGGAGATCAATCCCAACAGGTGGTATCCGGCCCGTACGATGCGGTCGAGACCGGATTCCCCGATGCCGAGCTCTGCGAGAAATAACGCGCGGCTCTCCTCGTCCAGCATTGCGATTTCTTCTTCGATCCGGGCGCTGGCGACCACCACATCGGATCCCTCGGCTTCCGCATACGCGCGCACTTTGTCCGCGAGCAAAGATCCGGTCACGACTTCATCTTCTGCCACGTTCGCGACATATAAGACCGGCTTGAGCGACAGCAGGAATAGATCCTGCAGATAGGGCTTTTCTTCTTCCGCGATTTCTATGGAACGGGCCGGCAACCCTTCCGACAAGGTGTGCTGGATCCGCTCGAGAAATTCGAGTTCGGCATGTCGGGACCGGTCGCCGCCTTTCGTGAGTTTTCTCACGCGGTCGATCCGGCGCTCCATCCATTCCAGATCGGCCAGAATCAGCTCCAGATTTACGGTCTCGATGTCGCGGATCGGATCGACGTCGCCCTCGACATGCACGACATCCCCGTCGGCGAAACACCGGACCACATGGCAGATCGCGTCCACTTCGCGGATATTGGCCAGAAATTTATTGCCCAGGCCTTCGCCTTTGCTGGCTCCCCGTACGAGTCCGGCGATATCCAGAAACTCGATGACCGCGGGTGTGATTTTTTCCGGGTGGACCATCGCGGACAGCACGTCCAGTCTGTGGTCCGGCACGGGAACCACGCCGACGTTGGGTTCGATGGTGCAAAACGGGTAGTTGGCCGCCTCGGCACCCGCCTTCGTGATTGCATTGAACAAAGTGCTTTTGCCCACATTGGGCAACCCTACAATTCCGAGTTTCATGAATGGATCCCTCCTGACAGAACGGATGTATTATAGACGATCCGGTTGGGCGGGGCAATCCGGAGGGGTTGTCCTAGGGTCTCCCTGCGCCTTTTGTGTCGTATGTCGGTGTACCCGGCAGGTTCCGGATGGCGATAGGATCGTTGTCAAAGGACCGCCACAGCGGGAGGAGGCATCGATGCCGGGACGATACGGGAAAGTGTGCACGTGCGGATTGAGGGGTGTCACGGGGGAGATGATGGAGGCGGAGGTTGCACTGTTGCCGGGCCTTCCGTCCTTTGAGATTGTTGGGACGGGAGATTCCGTGGTCAGGGAAAGCCGCAACCGCATCCGCGCCGCGGTCCGCGTCTGCGGGTTCGATTTTCCCCACAACCGGATCATCGCCAGTCTGGCGCCGGCATGGGTGCGCAAGGAGGGGTCCGCTTTCGATCTCCCGATCGCGCTCGCATTGCTGGCGGCAGGCGGTGCGGTCCGCAGGGCACAGTGGGATGTGTGCATCTTTGGAGAGCTCTCTCTTACCGGAGATGTGCGCCCGGTGCCCGGTGGCATCAGCCGCGCCCTGGCCGGGCGGGAACACGGGGTCGCAACCCTGATC
Source organism: Clostridiaceae bacterium (assembly GCA_012522285.1). Classification (GTDB taxonomy): domain Bacteria; phylum Bacillota; class Clostridia; order Saccharofermentanales; family UBA5734; genus JAAYKS01. The sequence goes on from JAAYKS010000504.1 coordinate 1,959, forward strand.
CTCCCATGGGACAACTATGGGGAGTGCGCCTGTATCGAAGGCATGCGGATCATCCCGGTGCGCCGGCTGGCCGACGCGGTGGATTTTCTCAACGGGGACCGGATTCCCGATCTTCCGGATGAAAGACCATGTAAGTGTGTTGAGCAAGTCCGTGCCTGGCCGGATCTGTCTTCCGTCTCGGGACAAGCATTTGCCAAGCGCGCACTGATCCTTGCCGCCGCCGGCTGGCACAATCTGCTGATGCTGGGCAGTCCGGGTTGCGGCAAGAGTTCGCTGGCTGCAGCTCTCCCCGGGATCCTGCCCGCGCTGCTGCCGGCCGAGGTCTGGGAGGTTATGCGGATCCACAGCGCGGCAGGGCTTTTGATCGGCGCGCCGGGGTCGGTGACCGGGCGGCCGTTCCGTTCCCCGCACCACACGTCCACCCGGGCCGCCGTGCTGGGAGGCGGCAATCCACCCCGTCCGGGCGAGATTTCTCTCGCGCACAGGGGAGTACTGTTTCTCGACGAGCTGTCGGGCTTTTCCCAGGAAGTGCTGGACGGACTGAGGCAGCCGATGGAGGACCGGAGCATCCGGATCACCCGGTTGGCACACAGCCTCGACTTTCCCGCGGACTTTTTGCTCCTCGGCGCATCGAATCCCTGTCGCTGCGGGATGCTGTA
>JAAYKS010000505.1 GCA_012522285.1 Clostridiaceae bacterium
ATCACAGATCGCCGACTCCGTGCTTTCGCGCGGTGTGCATCCAGATCATTATACTACCTAACTGTTTGGGCGATTCCCACAAGAGAGCGTAGGGGCGGCACCGGATCGCACCGCCCCATAGAACTCACAAACACGGGCTGATCTTGTGCAGCCAGGATACCCCGCCTTCTTTGAGAATCCGGTCGGCCAGCTGGTGCAGTACCTCTTTGGGGAGGAACGGCGCCAGACGGCCGATGTCTCGCGCAGAGCCGGATTCCATGGCCTGGAGAGCCAGTTTGCCCAATGTCTCTTTCGATAAAAACGGCGCGAGCCTGGACAAGGCGGCGAGATTGACTTTCATGTCGGGCGACCGGCTGACGAGATCGTCCAGGGCTGATTTGGACACAAACGGTGCGATCGATCCGAGCGCGTCCAAATCTGCGGCTTCTATCGCCCGGCCAGCCAGGGTGCTGATTGACTCACGGCTCAGGAAGGGCGCGATGCCGGCAAGTTCCCGGATGCTCCCGACCTCGATGTCCTGGATGAACCTGTCCAGGTACTCCTTGCCGAGGAAAGGCGCGAGCCCTGCGAGGGCGGACAGCGTCACCGGTTTGTCCGGACGGTCGGCAAAGGCTTTGAATGCGTCACCCACCTGCTCGGGTTTCAGGAGTGGGGCAATTTCTTCCAGGTCCTCCAGACCCACCTTTTCTTCCCGGATGTACTCTTTCTCGTCTCCCGCGATGAAGTGTTTGGCCAGGCGGATCGACGCTTCGTTGCCCAGCAACTGGTCGATCGTCACGTCGAGCGCTCGGGAGAGGTCTTCCAGTTTGGAGATATCGGGCATCGAATTGCCCCGCTCCCAGTTGCTGACCGCCTGGTAGCTGACACCCATCCGGTCTGCGAGTTCCATCTGCGTCATGTTCTTTTGCTTGCGTAGTTCCGCGATCGCTTTTCCGGTCGATATGGTGTTGAACATTTCTTTTTCCTTCCCGGACACCGTCGTGCGGTGCCCCGACAATTCGTATACGGCTGGTCAAACGGGGTGATCCCCAACCTCACTGTAGCAAACCGCTGCCCGCCGGGAAAGCAAGCATCGGTTGAGTCGGGGATGGAATGTGGGGAAAAACGGCTCCAGGTGTGCAAGCGTCGCTTGAGTTCGTGGGAAAATGGGCTTCGTGGGAGTACAGTTGGTAGGAAAAGCATCCGCCGCAGGGCGGAGGAACGGAAGGTGCCGACATGGAAAGACATTTGCTCATCGGCATTCTCGGCGACCGGGAGGAGAAGCGGCCGTCGCATGCCGCGACCAATGCCGCGATCCGCCACACCGCGGACGCGCTGGGGCGAGAGGTCTCTATCGAGTGGATTCCGACAAACGCTGTGGAGACAGCCGGAGATGCGGTTGCGGTTCTCGGCAAGTTCGACGGATTGTGGGGTGGACCCGGAGAGTACTGGAACTCGAACGGAGCGCTGGAGGCGATCCGGTTTGCGCGGGAGAGGGATGTGCCTTATCTGGGTACTTGCCAGGGAGCACAGCATGCTGTGGTCGGGTTCGCGCGCGACGTGCTGGGGCTTGCGCGCGCGGCGCACGCGGAAATCCGCCCGGACGCGGATCCGGATGACCTGGCGGTCGTGCCGATGAGCTGCTCGTTTGTCGGCGAGGACCGGACGGTACGATTCCTTCCCGACTCGCTTGCGGCCGCATGGTACGGCAAGCAAACCGCAGTGGAGCGGTTCACCTGCCGGTTTGGATTGAACCCGGCGTTGCGCACGAAATTCGAAGCAGCAGGCTTTCGGGCGTCGGGAACGGATGAGACAGGCGAAGTCCGGTTGCTGGAACTCACCGGCCACCGGTTCCATATTGTCACCCTGTTCCAGCCGCAATACGCTTCAGCACCGGACGCGATCCATCCATTGATACGTGTGTTTCTGCTTGCTGCGGGATGTTAGGAATCCTCAGTGAGGAGGTTGCCCCTTTACTCCCCGCGATAGGCGCGTTCCAGTGTGGCGATGTCGATGCGTTTCATGGGAAGAAGTGCCTGTGTGATCCGATCCAGCGCTTCCGGATCGGCC
>JAAYKS010000506.1 GCA_012522285.1 Clostridiaceae bacterium
ACGGCAAGTCCTGGACGGCGGAAGCCCGGCGCCAGGAACGGAAAAACCGATTGGCCTCACGCAAGGGCGGCGATGGCCGTCTGCATGCCAAAAGAAAAGGGCGTTCCCTGAAAACCTGGCTCGCGATGGCGGCCGTGGTTGTTGTGTTGATTGGCGTTTTGGTATACGCGGTCGTCACGGGCGGTATCCCTCAGCGCGCGCTCGCCCTGATGACAATCGACGGGCAGAAAGTTTCGGTCGCCGCCTTCAATTATTGGCACGGGAATGTGTTGAGCCAATATGGACTCAACCCGAACAGTCCGGAACTTGACACCACCCTCTCGACGGACGAGGACGGGACGGAAACCTCGGTGCGCCAGTATCTGTTGTCTATCACAGCTACGCAACTGCAGCGGATCTTTACCGAGGCTTCCCTGGCTCGCGAGGCGGGGATCGAGTTGGGCGAGTATGCCACTGCGGTAGATCGTCAAGTCGAGTCCATCATTCAGGCGGCGGGCAGTGCCGGTTATGCCGACATGATGCTCAAGGAAACATACGGCCCCGGGTGTACGCTCGGTGTCGTGCGCAATTTGTATGAAACTCTCTATTTGTCCACCAAGTATGCCGCGGTCAAGTCTGCCGAGACGATCGTCACCGCTGAGACACTCAGCCAATACTACGAAGAGAACAAAGACGATATCGACACGGTCACCTATCGTGCCTTCTCTTTTCCTTATGTTGTGTCCGCCACCGCCACCGATGCGGAAAAAGAACAAGCCAAGACAGCAGCGAAGAAGAAGGCGGACGACTTTTTGACCGGCGTGAAGTCCGAACTCGATTTCAAGAAGCTGGCACTGGAAGCGACCGATGAGCAAAAACGGAAAGAGTACGAAGAAAAAGATGGTAGTCTGATCTCCGACATCACTTCCACCGGACTGACCATGGAAGTCGGGGAATGGGTGTATGACGCGGCCCGCAAAGCCGGAGACACCAGCATCATCGAAACTTCGTCCGATTACACCGTCGTATACTTTTTGAAGCGCGAAAAGCCGAACGAGCCGCAGGCGTCGGTACGCCATGTGCTGATAGAAGCGGATCGCGAGACATCGACTGCGGATGAACTTGCGGCTGCCAAGGCCAAAGCAGACGCGCTGCTGGCCGCGATCACCGACGAAGCATCGTTTATCGAGATGGTCAAGACCGATTCGGACGATGTGGCGTCCGTCGCTTCCGGCGGTCTGTTCACCGGCCTGGATGAGAACTCCAGCTATGTCAAGGAGTTCCTCGCATGGGCCACCGACGACGAACGCAAAGTCGGCGACACCGGTGTGGTGCAGACCGAATACGGATACCATGTCATGTATTTTGTCGGGCATATGCCCGCATGGGAGAATACCGTGCGCGATAAATTGGTGATTGACGGGTATGAGGAGTACATCACCGACCTGCTGGAGAACGACCCCCGATTCGATTATTCATTCCATTCGTTCGCACAGCGATTTATCCATTGATCCATTGATTGCACTGGTCCGCACCCCGTTCGGGGCGGCAGATGTGCTAAGGAGCGAAGAAAGACTGAAAACGGACAATCTGAAAACAGGCCGCATCAAGCCAGGGGAAAGCGTATTTCGTTTTTCCGGCTTTTTGTTGTCAAAAATAGTTTGACACGTCTCAACCCCAGTGCTAAAATACTCTAGCTGTTGTAACGTGGGATGCTTTCGCCTACCTGTGAAAAGCATGTAGGCAACCCACCGTTTTTGTACCTGGACAGCGACCTATCCGCATACGAATCGGTAGTCTGTTCATCCTACGGCCAGGCATGGATGTACAGCCAAGATTCAAACAGTCGGCCCGTCCGACCATTCGTGAGGTGATCTTTCATGGTGCGTCCCGTCAAGATCCAACTGGGAAGAACCGAGAGGATGTCTTATTCCAGGATCGACGAAGTCGTCGACATTCCCGATCTGATCGAGATCCAGAAACGCTCTTACCAGTGGTTCCTCGACGAGGGACTCATGGAGGTTTTACGCGATGTCTCCCCCATCCGGGATTTTTCCGGCGAGATTGAGCTTTCGTTTATCGACAAAGAATTTGATAGCGGTACCCCTACGTATTCTATCGAAGAATGCAAGGAGCGGGATTCCAACTTTGCAGCCCCGCTGAAAGTCAAAGTCCGATTCCACAACAAAAAGGACGATATTATCAAGGATCAGTCGATCTATATCGGCGAGTTCCCGATCATGACCGACACCGGCACGTTCATTATCAACGGTGCCGAGCGGGTCATCATCAGTCAGCTGGTCCGCTCTCCGGGGGCCTATTTCACTCCGGGTGAGGACAAAGGCGACAAGCAGTTGTTTAACTCCCAGATCATCCCCAACCGCGGTGCATGGCTCGAGTATGAAACCGACGCCAACGACATCCTGTGGGTGCGTGTGGACCGTACGCGCAAATTCCATCTGTCGGTCTTGCTGCGCAGTCTTGGATTTGGTACGGACGACGATATTCTGGCATTGTTTGGCGAATCTGCCATCCTCCACGCGACGCTGGGAAAAGATTTGTGCCGGACCCGCGAAGAGGGGCTCCAGGAACTGTACCGCAAACTGCGTCCGGGTGAGCCGGTATCGGTCGAAGGTGCAGAGACGCTGCTCAACAACATGTTTTTCGACCCGAAACGCTACGATCTGGGCCGTTTCGGTATCTACAAACTCAACAAGAAACTCGCGCTTGCCAGCCGGTTGGTCGGCCACCAGGCCGCCGAGACACTGGTCGATGCCAACGGCGAAATCATCGTAGCCGAGGGAGAGACCATCACCGAGCAGATCGCGAAGGACATCCAGGCTTCCAGCATCAACGAAGTCACGGTCCATCCCGTCGTAGTGGTCGGCAACACCGTGACCGTCATGGACGAGCGGATCAAAATCATCGGCAACAACCGGGTCAACGCGGCGGAGTTCATTTTCGCCGGGATGGACCCCGCCTATACCGAAGGACTCGATGTCGCGGCGCTCGGTGTGACCGAACGTGTCCGCATCCCGGTTCTCAAGGAGATTCTGGCCGAGGCAAAGGCTTCCAAGAATCCCTCGGAAACACTGCGTGAACAACTGCGTTCCCGCGTCACCGACCTCATGCCCAAACATTTGACCGTAGAGGACATCGTCGCGTCGGTCAGCTATATGATCGGCCTGACCTACGGCATCGGGTCAACCGACGACATCGACCACCTCGGCAACCGCCGCATCCGTTCGGTCGGCGAGCTGCTCCAGAATCAGATCCGTGTCGGCTTTGCGCGCATGGAGCGTGTGGTCCGCGAACGCATGGGCACCACCGATATGCTAACAGCAACCCCGCAACAACTGGTCAACACCCGTCCGGTGAGCGCTGCGATCAAAGAGTTTTTCGGGTCCAGTCAGCTGTCTCAGTTCATGGACCAGCCCAACCCGCTGGCCGAGCTGACTCACAAACGCCGCCTGTCCGCTCTGGGCCCGGGCGGATTGAGCCGCGACCGCGCGAACTTCGAAGTGCGCGACGTCCACTCTTCGCACTATGGCCGCATGTGTCCGATCGAGACACCGGAAGGCCCGAACATCGGACTGATCAACTCGCTCGCGACCTACGCGCGCGTCAACAAATACGGCTTTATTGAAACGCCCTACCGCGTCTATGACAAGGTAAACGGCGTGGTCACGGACGAAGTCAAATACATGACTGCGGACGAAGAGGACTATTACTACATCGCACAGGCGAACGAGCCGCTTGACGCAGAGCACCATTTCGAGCAGAAAAAGGTGGTCTGCCGGTACCTCGACAAATTCATCGAGCGGGAGCCATCTCAGGTCGACCTGATGGACGTCTCACCCAAACAGTTGGTTTCGGTCGCGACCGCGTTGATTCCTTTCCTCGGAAACGACGATGCGAACCGGGCCCTGATGGGATCCAACATGCAGCGTCAGGCCGTTCCGCTGAT
>JAAYKS010000507.1 GCA_012522285.1 Clostridiaceae bacterium
ACCGGTACTCGTTTGTCCGGCTGGCGCCGTATGCGTTCTTCCCAGTGGTAATGATCGCGCTCGCAGACATCCCCTGGCGCATGATCGCTACCCGGCTGCTGGTCGCGCTCCCGTTCTGCCTGTTCGCGGGCTTGTCCAATCTGCTGCTCGACCGGTCCGAGGTGCTCCGGATCGGAGGGATGGCGGTATCGTCCGGGCTGATCTCCCTTGCTACCATCCTCCTGCGCACCTTCCTGTGCGTAGCGGCTGTCCTGGTCCTGATCGCGGTCACTCCTTTCTCCGAACTGACCGCCGGACTCCGGCGCCTCCGGGTCCCCCTGGTACTGGTACAGCTATTCGAGATGACCTACCGGTATATCGGGGTGCTGCTCGGGGAAGCCGCGGGTATGGCCACCGCCTACAAGCTGCGGGGCGGTCGGTCGCGTGGCATCGAACTCCACCACATGGGAAGTTATGTCGGGCGATTGCTCCTCCGGAGCATCGACCGGGCGGAACGGGTCTACCACGCGATGGAATGCCGTGGATATCCTTCACACGCCTGGAAAGCGGAAGGAACCTCGCTGCGGGGCGCCGATTATGCCTATCTGGCCGCAGTCTGCCTGCCTGCGCTGCTGCTGCGGCTGGCGGATGTTCCGATCCTCCTGGCGGCCGGCCTGTCGGGGGTGCTATCATGATCGGCATCCGCGGGCTGGTCGTCCGCTATCCGGACGGCACCCTCGCGGTCGACGGGTTCCACTTGTCGGTCGCGGAAGGGGAAAGCGTCGCCCTGGTCGGAGCCAACGGCGCGGGCAAGACCTCGCTCCTGCTCTCTCTGGTCGGCATCTTGCCGTCGACAGGCGATGTCACGGTCGACGGTGTCACGCTCGACAAAAAGACCGTACTGACCATCCGGCAACGGGTCGGACTGGTGTTTCAAAATCCCGACGACCAGCTGTTCATGCCGACGGTCTACGACGATGTCGCGTTTGGACTGCGCAATCGGGGCATGCCGGAATCCCAGATCCGGGAACTCGTGACGGCTTGTCTCGACCGTCTCCGGATCGGACACCTCGCCACCAGGACGCCGCTCAAACTCAGCGGCGGGGAAAAACGGATGGCCGCGCTCGCCACCGTGCTGGTGATGGAACCTTCGGTGATGCTACTGGACGAGCCGACTGCTTTCCTCGATCCGCGCTCCCGGCGGGTGTTCGCACAGGCTCTTCGCGACCTGCCCCAGGCCCGGATCATCGCGACCCACGATCTTACCTTCGCAGCCCGCTACTGCACTCGTGTGGTGCTCATTCACGAAGGCCGGGTCTTCGCCGAGGGCGATCCCGACCGGCTGCTGCGGGACGCCGCAACGATGGAAGCCTGCGGGATCGAAGCGATCGACTGATCACCCCGACGAACATCGAGTCGGCCCCGCGTTTGTAACACGGGATGCGTCACAAAGCATTACAGGCTGGTTTAATAGAGAAAAGGAGATCGACATATATGACGTTGCAGGAATTTTTTCAGGAAAATCCACGGGTGGCGCTCGGGTTCTCGGGCGGCGTGGATTCTTCCTATTTGTTGTACGCCGCGCTCCAGGCAGGCGCCGACATCCGACCTTACTTTATCAGCACAGTGTTCCAGCCCGCGTTCGAGCGGGAGGACGCGATGCGGCTGGCCGCGGATCTCGGCGTCGAAGTGACCGTCGTGCCATACGACATCCTGTCCCATCCGGAAGT
>JAAYKS010000081.1 GCA_012522285.1 Clostridiaceae bacterium
GCGTTTCGAAGCACGTACGGGGACAACACGGTGGTGGTCCTCCACAACCTCACAGGGGAGCAGCTGTCCGTCGACCGGGCGGGACTGGGCGTTCCCGTTTCGGCGGTGTCGGGCTATACTGTGGCCACAGGCGGCAAGCCCCGGCTCACCCGGGACGCGGTGGTGCTCCCGCCCTGGTCCTCCACCGTGCTGCGCTAGTAATATCCACAGGGCTTTGGGAGATTGATATGAACCGTGCCACCCCCGCGCGCGGGTCTTCCGTCCGCGCAAGCACCCGGGTCGTCCACCCGCTGGAACCGGTGTTTGACGGCGCATCGCGCGTGCTGGTGCTGGGCACGATGCCGTCCCCGCGTTCCCGCGCGGAAGGGTTCTACTATATGCACCCCGGTAACCGTTTCTGGCAGGTGCTCGCGGAAGTGTTCCGCCCGGACGGGCAGGAACCCGTGCGGGTGCCGGTTTCGGCCGCGGAGCGCCGGGCCTTCGCGCTCGCGCACGGCATCGCGTTATGGGACGTGTTGGCGTCCTGTGTGATCACAGGCGCCGACGACGCTAGCATCCGGGAGCCGGTCGCCAACGACCTGTCCCGCATTCTGCGCGCCGCCCCGATCGCCCGGATCGCCACGACAGGGCAGACGGCCCACCGGCTGTATACCCGGCTGTGCCTCCCGCAGACCGGCCGGGAGGCGGTGTGTCTTCCCAGCCCGAGCGGGGCGAACCGCAGCGTTTCGATGTCGAACATGGTCGAGGCGTACGCTTGCCTGCGAGACACATCGGGCGAAATCCTGTATCATTCCATAGGGCAAATAAAAGGTACGGGCAGATAGACAACCTCGTGCCACCGGGAGTGTACACGTGGACAAATATCTTTTTTCCATCGGACTGATCGTCGCGGGACTTGTGGTCGGGCAGGGGATCCGCCGGCTCGCACAGACCGGACGCTTCCGATACCCCGACCGGGTCGGGCGGCTGCTCCGCCTGTTGCAGCAGGTGGCGCTGCTCGGGCTGAGCCCGTTGGTCACCCTGGGCGCGTTCTAGGGGGTGTCGCTCCGGGACGTCCGCTATGTCGTCATCCCGTTTCTGGGGGTGCTGGCGCTCCTGATCGGGGGCGTCCTCGGGCTCTGGGTTTCGCGGATGCTCAAGCACGACCCCGCCCGGACAGGCGCGATGTTCTGCGCCTCTTCGTTCACCAATCTCGGGAGCTTCGGGGGCCTGATCAGCTATTTGTTTTTCGGGGAAGCAGGGTATGTCGTGGTCTCGCTGTACCGCCTGCTCGAGGAAGCGGCCTATTTTCTGATCGGATTCCCGATCGCCAAGCGCTACGGGATGGACCCGGGCGGCGACACCCGGCGATCGGTGCTCAAGCTGCTCAAGGACCCCTATATTCTGGTCTACCTCGGATGTATCACCGTCGGCGTCGCGCTCAAAGGATCCGGGGTGGTGCGCCCGGCCTTTTACCCCTCTCTCAACGCGGTGCTGGTGCCGGTCGTATCCGGTATTCTGGTTGTCACCACGGGATTTAACATGAAACTCGGCGCGGTCCGGGCATACCTGAAAGAATGCACCGCGGTGGCTCTGATCAAGTTCGTGGCGACCCCGATCGTGATCACGACCCTGGCCTGGCTGGCCGGGCTGGGGGAGGCGGACGGCGGATTGGCGCTCCGGGTCGTGTTTGTGCTGTCCGCGATGCCGCCGGCGTTTTACGCGTTGATCCCGCCCCAGATCTACAAACTGGATACCGATCTGGCCAACTCCTGCTGGCTGTTCAACTCCGGCATCTTCCTCGTTTTGATCCCGCTGCTGTACATGGGGCAGGGGCTGCTGTAAACCGGTCTCTTACCGAACCCCGTTGAAACACTTCTCCACGTGTTTGGGATCGAGATCGGAGGAGGTCAAAAGGCCTGTGACGATCAGGAGCAGCGTCGACAGCGGGAGTGTCACAAACACCGCGTCGACCTGGGACAGGACGGCCAGCCCGGTGTCCGCGAGCAGATGCGCCTTGCCGGTCAGCGCCATGCACAGCCCGATGGTCGCGGCATTTTTGGCATGGATGAAGAAGATCCAGATAAAGCTTGCGAAGAATCCCCCCGCCACGCTGGTGACGGCGGCCTTGCGGGACAGCCGGGGGAAGTAGAGCGCCCCGACATAAGCCGGCAGGAACATCGCGGCACACAGGCCAAAGAAGATCGAAGTGGACTGCACGATGACGCCGATGTCCACCTCCAGCCGGTTGCCGACATACGCCAGCAGCGCGCTGACCAGGATCGCGGCGAGCACGCCGATTTTGGTGATGACCAGCGAATTGCCTTTCACCCCCAGGCTTTTTTCGATGAAGTCCCGCCCGATCGAGGTTCCGACCGTGTGGTACAGCGAGCTCAGGGTCGACATCGCGGCGGCCAGCAAGGTGAGCAGGAAAATGGTGCCGTACCATCCCGGCAGGAACTGCTTGAGGAAGAGAGGGATGATGTTGTCGCCCCCGCCGGCCGCGCCCAGCGCGACTTTGCCGGTTTCCTGGAAAAACAGGACATTGGAGAGCGCTCCGACCACAAAGGCGACCCCGGTCATCATGAAAATGAAGACTCCGCCGGACGCGACGGCACGGTTGAGTTCGCGGTTGCTCTTGACGGTCATGAACCGCACCACGAGCTGGGGCTGTGCCAATACGCCCACGCCGACGCCCATGACGATGGAAGACACCACGGTCCACCAGTAGGGAGAACCGAAGACAGGCATCCGGGTCCATCCCTGGAAACCGCCCGCCGCGAGCTTGGCGGTCTGCTCACGGACCGAGGCATCGTCAAACAGCCGGGTCAGCGCCAGATTGCCTGCCGTGACGCCTCCCAGTTTGATGTACACAAACACCAGCAGGAACGCCATCCCCAAAAACATGATGGATCCCTGGAACGCGTCCGCGTACATCACGCCTTTCAATCCTCCCATGGCGACATACAGCGCCATAATCAGGGTGAAGAAGAAGAGCGCCACGTCAAACCCGATGTTGAACTGGGTGGCCAGAAATCCCACCCCGCCTTTGAGGACCCCGGCGGCGTAGAGGGGCATGAACAGGAAAATGACCAGCGCGGAAAAGCCCTGCAGAAATCGGGACTGGAACCGCACGCCCAGCAATTCGGGGAAGGTGTGGGCGTCCGTATTGTGCCCCATCTTGCGGGTCCGTTTGCCAAAAAAGACAAAGGCGATGAACACCCCGACAAAGATGTTGAGGAAGGTGAGCCACAACAGCGACATGCCGAAGATGCCGGCGTTGCCCCCGAATCCGACGATCGCGGAGGTGCTGATGAAGGTCGCGCCGTAGGACAGCGCCATCACGAGCGGGTGGATCTGCCGGCCCGCCAGCATATAGTCGCGGGCATTTTTGGTGCGGCGGAACCCGATGAATCCCAGCCAGGCGATGATGAACAGGTAGATGACAGAAGCGATGATCGTGAAAAGCATGCGGTTTCCTCCCGGCAATCTGCGAAGTCAACAGTGGCGACACGGAGTGTCGATGCTGGCTTTTAGAGTTTTTCTTCGATTTCGGCTTCTTTTTCGAGCCATTCCGCTTCTTCGCGCAATTGTTCCCCTTCGTCGTTCGCGCCGCGGTTCCAGTGTGTGACGCCATAGACCACACACAACGCCGCGCTGGCGATGCAAAGCAAAAACACGCTCCAAATCCAAAAATCGGGGATGCCGAGTACCATGGAGAGCCTCCTTCCCGCGCAATCAAGCGCAAGCCACGAGCGATCCGAAGTGCGGGGTAGTTCGTTTGCAGGAGGAGACCGACCGGACGCGGAGAATCCGCATCCGAGAAAATGCTACCATGCTACCGTCCTGCTACCTTTGCATCGTAACGGGTCACCGCGGCGGGTGCAAGGCAGAAAGCGGGTTGGAGGACGAGATGGCCGTCTCAGGGCAAAAATAGTGAAAAAGCATTCTGTTTTTCATCGGAAAACGGGATACGGGCGCAAAAACAAACGCCGGCACACGGACGGCGCTTGCTCAAGTGCAGGGAATGCGAACCGTTTAGACGAAATGTTCGCGATACAGGCCCAACTGCACTTTGAGCAATTCGTAGGGCTTGAGATCATATGGACACCGGGAGGCGCACTGGCCGCACTCGGTGCAGTTGGTGATGTTTTCCATGCGGTCCTGCCACTCCGGGGTGAGGTAGTTGGAAGCGACCGAGCGTTTCATCAAGTAGGACAGGCGGGCCGCGATGCTGATCGGGATGTCGACCGGGCAGGGGAGGCAGTAGCCGCACCCGCGGCAAAAGCTGCCGGTGAGCTCTGCGCGGTCTTTCTCGATGTCCGCGCGCAGCGCGTCGTTCATCTCGACGCCTTGCGCCTCGAACCGCAGAAAGTCCTCCAGCTCGGACATTTTCTCGATGCCCCAGATCGGGACGACGATGTCCAGCCCGCGCATGTAAGCGTGCGCGGCAGCGGCATTGGACAGCAGACCGCCGCTCATGCCTTTCATCGCGATAAAGCCGACTCCGTTCTCCCGGCAGGCGTCGACCACGGCCAGATCGCGCTCGCTCGAGAGGTAGGACAGCGGATACTGGACAGTTTCGTACAACCCGCAC
>JAAYKS010000082.1 GCA_012522285.1 Clostridiaceae bacterium
CTTTGCCCGGGTACAGGCTTCCGGGCGCCACACCGGACGAGTGTACAGCGACGCTGCCCTGGAGGGCGCTTCGCCGGGTTCTACTGGGGGACAAACCAAATCTGGCGAATCCGTTGTAGCAGAGACTTCTTCTGCGCAAGTGGAGGAGGCGGCATCGGCCACATCCGAAATCGAGACGCTCCGGGGAGAACTGCGCGAAGCGATCGGGCGGGAAGACTATGAGGAAGCTGCTCGGCTTCGCGACCGCATTCGCATGCTCGACAACGAAAAGGCAAAGGAGGGGGACGCATGAGCTGGTATATGGACAAAGGACCCGACAGCGACGTCATCCTCTCCAGCCGCGTGCGGCTTGCGCGCAATCTGGTCGGGCACCCTTTCCCGAGTCGTCTGGACAAAGAACAGGCTGCGGTGGTGTCGAACAAGGTTTCCGAATCCTTTTTCGGGGAAACGAGAGACCACCGCGCGGAATATCTGGACGTCGATCTGGGATGTCTGCCCGACGAAGACAGGATGGCACTGGTGGAGAAGCGCCTGATCTCCGAAGACCTCGCCCGGTTTGGCGAGTGCCGGCGCGCGATCATCAGCCGGGACGAATCGGTTTCGGTCATGGTGAACGAAGAAGACCACATCCGGATTCAGGCAATGTCCCCGGGTTTCGACCTCAACGCCGCCTATCGCAAGGCGGAATCCGTGGCACTGCTGCTGGAAAGCCGTCTCCCGATCGCCTATAGCGGCAAGTACGGATTCCTCACCGCCTGTCCGACCAACGTCGGAACCGGCATGCGCGCATCGGTTATGGCGCATCTGCCCGGACTCGCGATGGCAGGGCTGTTGCGCGGTGCGGTCGAGAGCCTCGGCAAGATGGGCTTTGCGGTCCGGGGCAACTATGGAGAACACAGCCAGGCTGCGGGACACCTGTTCCAGATCAGCAACCAGATCACGCTCGGCCTCGGCGAAGACGAGTTGATTGCGGACCTCGGACGGGTGGCAGGACAACTGCTCGCGCAGGAGCGCAAGGCGCGCAAGGCGGTGTACGACACCGACCCGATCGGCCTCGAAGATCGCTCCGGCCGCGCACTCGCGCTGCTCCGCTCCGCCCGGCGGATGAGTTCCGCCGAAGCCATGACACTGATCTCGGACGTCCGGCTGGGGCTGTCGCTGCAGCTGGTCGAGGGAGTGACCGAGGAAGCTCTCAACCGTGCGATCATATCGATCGGTCCCGCTAGCATTCAGAAAAACGCGGGGCACCCGATGAACGAATTCGAACGCGATGTCGAGCGCGCAAAAGCGCTGCACACCATACTCATATAAAGGGGAGGACACACACATGATGATCCGATTTTCGCAACGTGCGGGCGCCGTCCTGGTACGCGCCTGGCAACTGGCCCTTCGCTTCGGGCTGTCCTATATCGGCACGGAGCACATTCTGACCGGAATTATGGCCGAGGAGGAAGGACCCGCCTATGAGTACCTGCAGGCGCAGGGACTCAATCTCCCCGGTCTGATGCAGTCGCTGTCCCGCTATGCCGGCAAGAGCCCTTCCGACGAGGAGGCTCCCGGCGAACCCGACATCAACCGGATCGTGGCGATGCTCACCCCCCGGACCAAACGGGTGGTCGAGATCGCAGGCCACGACGCAGGCCGCCGCAACAAAGGCATCATCGAACCCGAACATCTGCTGATGGGTATCCTGTTCGAGAGCGAAAACTTTGCCGCCCGGATCCTGCAGGAAGCGGGCATCAACCGACAGCAGGCCCTCCAGGCGCTGGCTGCGTCTTCGGCGTCCAGTTCGGACGAAGAGGAGGAACAGCAAGGTGGGGACAGCGAGTCGGGCGGGTCGTCCTCCAATTGGAAGAATCACAACTTTGAGACCGGCAAAGTCGACGGCGAGACCCCCAAGGGCGGGAAGACCCCGACCCTGGACAAATACGGCCGCGATTTGACCAAGCTCGCACGCGAGAACAAATTCGACCCGATCATCGGACGGGAAGAAGAGATCAACCGCGTGATCCAGATCCTCTGCCGGCGCACCAAGAATAACCCCTGCCTCATCGGCGAGCCCGGGGTCGGCAAGACTGCGATCGCGGAAGGACTGGCCCAGAAGGTCGCTTCCGGCGAGATGCCCGAGCTGCTGCGTGACAAGCGGATTGTGTCGATCGACATGACTTCGATGGTCGCGGGGGCCAAATACCGCGGCGATTTTGAAGAGCGAATCAAAAAAGCGCTGGACGAGGCGGTCGCAGCCGAAAACGTGATCCTGTTCATCGACGAGTTGCACAACATCATCGGCGCGGGCAATGCCGAAGGTGCGATGGATGCCGCCAACATCCTCAAACCGCTGCTCGCGCGCGGCGAACTCCGGATCATCGGGGC
>JAAYKS010000508.1 GCA_012522285.1 Clostridiaceae bacterium
TGGGCAGCGACGGAAGTTCATCCCCTGTTTCGACGATTTTTATGCACTTGCGGTGACGGCGGCGGAAACCGAGGTCCCGGCACCCGCGATCCTGGATATCGGGGCTGGCACCGGACTGCTCACCGCCTTCCTGATGGAACGTTATCCGTCTGGCCGCTTTACGCTGGTCGACCTCTCCGACAAGATGCTCGGGGTGGCACGGGAGCGTTTCGCGGACAAACCGGATGTGCGATATGTCCCCGCGGACTATCTGGAACACGACTTCGGCGAACGCTTCGATCTCGTGGTATCCGCGCTTTCGATCCACCACCTGGAAGACAAAGACAAACAGCGTCTCTATCACAAGTGTTTCGGATTGCTGAATCCGGGCGGACTGTTTGTCAACGCCGACCAGGTGCAAGGCGACTCTCCCTGGCTCGACGCCCTCGAAGAAAGGGTCTGGTACCAGGGGATCGCGCAAAGCGGGCTCACGGAGGAGGAAATCCAGGCCGGACGGGAGCGCATCGCGCTGGATCGGGAGTCTGGGCTCGCAGAGCAACTGGAATGGCTGCGCACGGCGGGATTTTGTGACGTCGGATGTCTATATAAGTACCTTCATTTTGCGGTGTTCCTCGGCAGGAAGCCGCTTGAAGAGTGAGAGGGAAAGGAAACCGGAGCCATGAATACCACCACGTTGCTGAATGACGGATGGACATTTGCCAAGTCCGGACTGGAGGCTATATCCCCGGAGGAACTCCTGTTTGCACCGGTGGATCTGCCCCACGACTGGCTGATCAAGGACACCCGCAATCTGTATGAAAACAGCATCGGATGGTACAAAAGGAATTTACCCCATCCCGGACGGAACCTTCGGGCGCTGCTGCGGTTCGAAGGAGTGTACATGGACTCCACCCTCTATGTAAACGGCAAGCCCGCGGGGGAATGGAAGAACGGATACACCTCGTTTGAATACGACATTACGGATCTGCTGACAGAAGGAGACAACGTACTTCTCGTCCGTGTGGTCCACCAGTCTCCCAACTCGCGCTGGTATTCCGGAGCGGGCATCTACCGCGACGTCTGGCTCAAAACGCGCGGACCGGCCTGGGTCGTAACGGACGGGACCTATGTGACCGTCCGCAAAGAAGGTTCTGCCTGGCGGGTCGAGATGGACACCGAACTGCACACCGAACAGCCAGTCCGGGTGTCACATACCCTGTTCCGGGATCAGGAGCCGGTGGTTGGCAGCGCATCGCCAGTCGACGCCGAGGGACAGGACAGGGTCGACCGGCAGGCACTGATTCTGTCCGACCCCGCTCTCTGGAGCCCGCAATCGCCTCACCTCTATCGGCTGGAGACCCGTCTGGAAACGCTGGACGGAACCCCGATCGAGACGGTGACCCAGAATATTGGGTTCCGCGATCTGACGTTCGACCCGGACCGGGGGCTGTCACTCAACGGTGGACACATCAAGCTCAACGGGGTGTGTGAACACCACGATCTCGGAGCGCTGGGTGCGGCATTCAACAAAACGGCATTGCGTCGCCGGTTCCGCATCCTCAAGGAAATGGGAGTCAACGCGGTGCGGACCTCCCACAATCCGCCCGCGCCTGCATGGATGGATCTGGCGGACGAAATGGGTCTTTTGGTGATGTCCGAAGCTTTTGATATGTGGGAGCGTCCGAAAACCCGATACGACTATGCCCGGTTTTTTCCGGAATGGCACGAGAGAGATGTGGCCTCCTGGGTGCGCAGGGACCGCAACCATCCGAGCCTTTTGATGTGGAGCATTGGAAACGAGATCTATGACACGCACGCGGATGAACGCGGACAGGCGATCACCCGCCGGCTGATGGACCTGGTCCGGGAACACGACCCGCGCGGCAA
>JAAYKS010000509.1 GCA_012522285.1 Clostridiaceae bacterium
ACCAAAACCGTCTACGAAAATGTCGCGTTTGCGATGGAGATCGTCGGAGAGTCCCGACGCTCGATCCGTCGCAACGTGCCGATCGTGCTGTCCGTCGTAGGACTTCGGGACAAGGCGCAAGCGCGCCCCTCCGAGCTGTCGGGCGGCGAACAGCAGCGTGTGGCCATCGCACGGGCGATGATCAACAACCCGGTGCTCATCCTTGCGGATGAACCGACCGGGAATCTGGATCCCGCCAACAGCGAGTCCATCATGGCACTGCTCAACGAAATCAACGCGGCGGGCACGACCGTAATCATCTGCACACACGACCGCACACTTGTCGACCGCATGGACAAACGGGGCATCGAGATTCGGAACGGCGCGTTGGTCCGCGACGAACAGCACGGCCAATACGCGGTGGCCGAGCTTGCCTATGCGACACATGACTGAAGGCGGGGGCACATGAGACTGATCACAATCGGGCATTCATTTAAAGAAGGCGTTTTGAATATCGCGCGCCACCCGCTGGTCACGCTGGCTTCGGTTACGACGGTCGCCCTGATGCTGACCCTGATTGGCGCTTTTTCTGTTTTTTCGCAAAACGTCCGCACTATCGTGACACAGGCGGGACAGGAACCCCCGGTCACCATATGGGCGGACTACAATCTCGCACCGGAAGATGTCGAGCAGATCCGTCAACAGCTCGAATCCAGCCAGGTGGTCGAAGCCTGCACGGTGATCACCCCCGAACAGGCGTTTGAGGATTTCAAAGCTTCCATGGGAGACCAGTCATCCGCACTCAAGGGCATCGACGCGAGTATTCTCTCCTACCAATTCAACATCCGGTTGAACGACCCGGCTAAGTGGGAAGAATTTTCTTCCCAGGCGAGAGGGATCCCGGGGGTGAGGAAAGTGGAGATCAGCCAGGTGGTCATGGACTTCCTCGGCGATGCGCGCGCCTGGGTCAATGTTGGTTCGCTGGCAGCGTTTGTCGTCCTGTGCGCGATCTCGCTCTTTATCATCTCCAACATGGTCCGCATTTCCGTCTACGCGCGCGGGGAAGAGATCAGTATCATGAAATACGTCGGCGCGACCAATGCGTACATCCGTTTCCCCTATATTCTGGAAGGCGCTCTTGTCGGCCTGGCAGGCGCGCTGGTCGCGTGGGCGATCGTCTACGCCGGCTATGTGAAGATCTACGATCTCCTGATGGCAGGGACCGATCCGGACAGTTTTCTGGCCATGGTCCCGGTCTCCGGTATGGCACTTCGCATCCTGTGGATCGACATCGCCATCGGCGTTCTCGTAGGGGCCGTCGGAAGTGCGCTTTCGGTTCGCAGACACATCCGAGTCTAGTTTGGAGGGCAGGGCAATCATGAAAAAAACGAAGACGCGATCCGGTTTTTTCAAACGGCATATACTCCGCGCGGTTCCCGCGTTGCTGGCCTTCCTGCTGTGTGCGGCGATGCTGCCGCCTCCGCCACCCGCTTATGCGGACTCGCAGGAGACCGCCGCAAAGATCCAGCAGGCGATGGAAGAGCAGGCGAAAGCCCAGGAGGCGATCGATGCGATCGCAGCCGAGGCCGCCCAACTGGCCGGAAACGTCAACACTTATACCGGTAACCTCGACTGGCTCAACTCAAAGAGCCGCGAGGAGCAGCAGCAGTATGAACAGCTGCTGGCCGAACAGCAGGCGGCGCTCCAGGAACTGGAGCAGGCCTATCAGGCCTATCTCGACTCCGAAGAAGAATTGGCTGAGCGGGAGATCCAGTACAGGGACCGGCTGCAGGCCATGTTTGAATTTCGTGAAAAATCCGTCCTCGAGGTATTTCTCGAATCCGACAATCTGCAGGGTTTCTTTTCCAACATGGAACTGATCCGCGCCATCGCGGACTACGACCAGCAGATGCTCACCGAACTCGAAGCCGCGCGGGACGACGCGGAATTGAAGCACGCGGACGCGGATGCGAAACGGGAAGCCGCGGACGCGGTAGTGGTGGCCAAACAAGCGGCAATCGACGAGCTGCGCGGTCAGATCCAGCGCAACACGGAAGAACTCGTCGCCGCGCAGGCCGTATTGGCGGCCCGTCAGGCGGAAGAAGACGAGATGCTGGCGGAATCCGAGCGGATCGGCTCGCTGATCCACGAGTTGCAGGTACAGAAGGAACAGGAAGAAGCCGAAGAAGAAGCCGCCCGCGAGGCAGCCCGTCGCGCTGTTGAGGAAGCCCGCCGAGCCGCTGAAGAGGCGGCGCGGGAGAATCGTTCGGGCACGATGACCTGGCCGGTCCCGAGCAGCCGTTGGCTCACCTCCCCCTTCCAGCCGGATGGCCGGACCGATCTGCCGGATCAGACCCGCCCTCATATGGGGGGTGACATCGGTGCCCCTTACGGCGCGCCGGTCGTGGCTGCGGCGGGGGGGACGGTCATGGTGG
>JAAYKS010000083.1 GCA_012522285.1 Clostridiaceae bacterium
ACGGTACATGGCACCCTGCAGCTGCCACGGCCGCGGCGTCAAAAGCCGCGGCTTCTCGTTCCTCTATGGTGATGGCCCCCGTGGGACATTCGGGCAGACAGTCGCCGAGACCGTCGCAGTAAGAGTCCGAAACCAGACGGGCTTTTCCGTCGATCATCTGCAGCGCGCCTTCATGGCATGCTTCGACACACAGTCCGCAGCCGTTGCAGCGGGACGCGTCTATGGTGACGATTTTTCTATTCATGAAATTCTCCTTTGGCTTTCCAAGCCACTTCGGTTACCATCGGAAGTGTACCGGATCACCCGGTGATGTTCCGTTGCCGATGCAACACTAAGGAGAAATAAGGATGAGAGATTCCCGACTGGACCGATTGGCCGAAATTTTTCTTACCCACTCGCTGACCCTGGAAAAAGGGGACGGTTTTTTGGTGTCGGCCTCGACCGAAGCGGTTCCGCTGGTCAAGGCGATCCTTCGAAAATCCGCCGAATTGGGCGTGTATCCGGTGGTTGAGCTGGCTGACGAGGAGGTCACGCGCCTCCGCACCGGATTGTTCGATCCTGCGGATCCCGCAGCACATGCTTTCCTGGAGTCCGCCGTTCGCTGGGACGAAGTCCGGTGGCAGGATCTCAAAGGCAGGATTGCGATCCGCGGAACCGTCAACGCGGGGGAATTGTCGGACATCCCGCAGGAACGGATGAAAATGGTGGCCGCGAAGAACCGGCCGATACAGGATCTGGTGATCAACCACCGCAAATGGGTCCTGTTCGACTGGCCGACCCGGGGCATGGCCCAGAAGGCGGGCATGTCGTACGATCGTTTTTTCGACTATACGATGGAGGTCTCCGATCTCGATTACGCGCGGCTGGAGGCGGCCGAAACCGTGCTGGCAGGGTATCTGGACCGCGCCGACCAGGTGCGGATCGAAGGGCCCGGGACCGAGCTTTCCTTTTCCATTGCGGGCATTCCGACGGTCTGCTGCTGCGGGCGGCGCAACATTCCGGATGGTGAGGTCTATACCGCGCCGGTCGAGGGCACGCTCGAAGGGGTCGTGACCTACAATGTGCCGACGGTCTATTGGGGGCGGTCGTTTCGCAACGTGCGGCTGGAGTTTCGCGGGGGTGTAATTGTGGCGTCCGATTGCGACGGTGACAAAGAAGCGCTCCAGGCGATCCTCGATTCGGATCCGGGCGCGCGCAAAATCGGAGAGTTTTCTTTTGGTGTGAACAATGCGATCCGGGAGCCGATCGGCAATATCCTGTTTGACGAAAAGATCGGGGGCTCCTTCCATTTGACCCCTGGAGCGGCGTACGCCAAAGCCGACAACGGCAACCGCTCCTCCATCCACTGGGATCTGGTTTCGATCCAGCGCCCGGAGTACGGAGGCGGGAGGATCTGGCTGGATGGGGTGCTGCTGCGGGAGGATGGACTCTTCTTGCCGGAGGATTTACTTCCGCTCAACCCCTGAGAGCCTTATTCTCATGTTGTCGGAGAGGGAATTGTGCTACTATTTTGTTGATAGGCGCATGATTGCATGCGTACGGGTTTGATTTCAGCCGGCAGCGGCAAGGAAAGCGAGGAAAGATCATGAGTGATGGCTACCAGCCCAATCCCGCCCCGAATCAGAATCCTGTCCCTCCCACCACCGATCAGATGATCGGCGACGCCACTTCGGTACTAGGCTCTTTCATGAAAGATCCCGTAGGCGCGGTACGCACAGCCTGGGATCACAAGAAAATCGTCATGGCGTTGATTGTAGCCGCCGGTTTTGTGATCGTTCAGTTGCTCAATTCGATCATCACCGGTGCGGGCAACCTCAAGTTCGGTACGATCCTCGGCAGCTGGATCCGTTTGTCCATCACTCAGATCGCTCTGTTTGCGATCGTTGCGCTGATTGGCATGCTGTTGGTGCGCGGGCACTGCACTTCCGGGTAT
>JAAYKS010000510.1 GCA_012522285.1 Clostridiaceae bacterium
CCAGATAGCAGGGGATATACTTGTATTCGGACCAGGCGCCATACTTCCAGTCGCCCAGGCGGCCCAATGTCCAGATAAAGCTGCCGCGGTCGCGGTAGTCTTCGACCAGAAACGCCCACATGCGCTCAAAGTCGTCTCCTCGGTCCTGATAAGCCCGGTGTACGGTTTTCATGGGGCACCTCCCTCGGATGGCTGCGCCCGGACCGGCCCGATACCGGAGCGGACGTCACACGGCACCGACTGCCTCTGATTTCATCATAGTCTTCGGCACGGAGGTTGGAAAGCGTCCGACCAGGAGGATGGGAACCATCCGACAGTGTACAATCAATACATCAGACCCTTCCGGAGGATACGACCCATGCGGCATGACACCTGTGATCGCAACTGCCAGGCCTGTCTCGACAAGCTGTGTACCCACGGCATTCCCATTTTTGCGTCGCTGGATTACGCCCAGCTGGAGCGACTCGCGTTGCGGGTCTCGCACCGCACCTACGCACGCGGGGAAGTGATGTTTTCCGAAGGAGAGAAACCGCGTTTCGCGGCCATCTTCAACGCCGGGAGCGCCAAGGCCAGCCGGCTGTCTCCCGACGGGCGGGAACAGATCCTCTATGTGTTTTCGGAGGGTGATTTTGTCGGAGAGCAGCATCTGCTTTTCGATCGCGCCGCCGGGTACACAGTCGAAGCGCTTGAGGAGGTTCGCGCCTGTCTTTTATATAAGGATGATTTTCTTGCGCTGTTGCGCGAAAGCCCCGACATCGGAATCCGGATCATCGAGGACCTCGGGACCCGGCTGGAGCGACTCGAGCGTGTCGCGCGTCACATGGGAGTACGGGCGCTGGAAGGTCGCATCGGCGCCGCGCTTCTGGAATTCGCGGACAAGTACGGCACCCCCTCGCCGGAGGGCACACTGGTGCGATTGCCGTTCAGCCGCGAAGGACTCGCAAGCTACATCGGCATCGCGCGGGAGACCGTTAGCCGCAAGCTGGGACAGCTGGAGAGCGACGGGGTGATCCGTTCCGAGGGCAATCGCGCGATCCTGAGCCTGGACCGGTCCGCGCGCGAAGAAGTTTCGGAGTAAACTCTCCGGCATGCGTTCCGTACATTTTTGGCGAATGCTGGAAATTTGACTCAAATCACAGACCGTTCGGTCTCACCCGGATACAATGATCCCGACCACAACGAACCGGGAGGGATCGCTATATGAAACAAACAGACACCTCGTTGCACACCAAACCCACCAGCTGGTATAACCGCCGCATTGGCGATATTGTCGTCTTGCTGCCCCAGGCCTCCACACTGTTCCGTTCCTCGGACGTCGATTTTTGCTGCGGCGGACACCGCACGCTGGGCGACGCGCTCGCAGCGGAAGGACGGGAAGCGACCGAGCTCGACAAAGCACTAGACACCCTGTGGCAGCGGGTCGAAGCGGCCGCAGGACAGCCGCAGACATTTGAAGACATGCCTCCTGCGGACCTGACCGCCCACATCGAGTCTCACCATCACAGCTATCTGCGCAAAGCACTCCCGCGGATTGGTGAACTCGCCCAGACCGTGCTGGCGGCACATGGCGCCAATCATCCGGAGCTCTTCCGTGTCCACGCGCTGTTCGGCCATTTGCGCACCGATCTGGAGAGCCATTTGATCAAAGAAGAGGTCGCGCTGTTCCCGCTGCTTCTGGCCGGCGACCCGGCGCGAAGCGGAGAGGTGGCCCGGCTGACCGGTGAAATCCGAAGCGAGCACGAGGCAGCTGGCGGCGTACTGCGTGAGCTTCGCGCCCTGACAAAGGGCTACACCACACCGGCGGACGGATGCCCGACCTACCATCGTTTCCTGGACGAGTTGTCCGCGCTGGAGGCCGACCTGTTTGAGCACATCCACCTGGAGAACAACATTCTGCTCCGGGACGAGGAGGTGCCGGCATGAACGCACAGAACGCTGCCGCCGCATCTACGGGGGGCAAACGCCTCGACCTGGGACACTCGGTCCACGACCTGTGCACCCAATATCCGGAACTCAAGGAAATCCTGCACGGGCTGGGTTTTGTCG
>JAAYKS010000084.1 GCA_012522285.1 Clostridiaceae bacterium
CATATACCGTCATATCTTCGATGAGTGCGAAGTCCTGCACGACAAATCCAATACGCTCTCTGCGAAACCGCGCCGCCCACGCCGGATTGTCCAATCGTGTAGGGGTACCAGCAAACAGATAACTGCCGTCATCCATCCGGTCCAGAGCACCCAAAATATTGAGCAATGTGGATTTTCCGGAGCCGGATTTACCCATGATGGCGACCTTCTCCCCCCGCTCGATGTCCAAGTTGACACCTCGCAATGCATGCACCTGAGGCCGCCGTCCCGTTCGGACCGCTGTACGTCCTCCGCCGTATACTTTGTGGACTTCGCGCAGTTCGATCAGATTCATGTATTCTTCCTCCTGACCAGTTGGGACAACCGCAAGAAACGAAGATGAAACAGCCCGGGAACCATGGAAACAACAAACAATCCTGCAGCGATCCAACACATTGTTGGCAGCAAATAGGGAAGAGAAGTGGAAAAATCGGTGATGTATGCCGTTTCGGCAATCGGAAGAGCGATCAGGAACGCAGGGATTATCATCAGCAACACTTCCAGGGCATGAATCAGGAAAATTTGACCAGGAGTACCACCCGTCATCAGATAAATCGCATATACGGTGAGATTTGAGCGGAATTCGGTTCCGGACAGGATCGCTACCGTGACGGCAACCGTAGTGATTGCCAGCAGCACAACCGCCAACGTCAATGCCTGCGATTGAAAAGTCCCGCTTCCGGTAGGCATGGGGTGAGCCATTGCGATCTGGTCAACACGCGCCAGCGGGACATCTACACGCAGAGCGATCCGGTTGACATATTCGTCTGCCTCCACAGAATCCATATCCGATAGAAACATCGGATACGCTTTGTCGACAAAGTGCTGCCGCCACAAAATTTCACTGGATCCGCTGTTTTCTTCCGCTACGGCAAAGCGTTCAAACGAGGGGAACAAGAGCCACCGGTCCAGGCAGACTTCGCCTCTACCCCCTTGATCGGGGATCGTCAACCCTTCATCCAGAAAACCCGTCACGTTCAGGTCAACTTCTTCGGATATCCACTGGATCGTGATCCTGTCACCGATTTCAAAGTAGGGGCGAAATGCCGATCCCAGCACGACATCGACCGGCCTCCCCCTTTCATATACATAACTCTCTTCCGAAGGGTACCCACCCGCTTGAAGCGTCAGATCAAATAGAACAAATATGTTTTCAGTGGCCTGTACAACGGCCAGTCCGCTGGCATCGATCCCCTCCGGCGCCACACTCTCCATCCCCTCGACATCTTCATAGTAAAACGCGTACTCAAAGGAGAACTCGTTGGGAAGCGCAGGCAACCCCGACACAGGCATGTATCCAACCATTTCTGCGTTATATACGGTGATGCCGGGGCTTTGCTTGAGATCTTCGTAGAAAAGGCCAAAATTATGAAACCAGCCTTCCTTGTTGCCGACTTCATTCATCCCGCCGATGAAAGCCCGCTCGACGTCATATGCGTTATACCGCGAGCTCTTATCCCGATAGGAATACTTGGCATACCTTCTGTAACCGTCATAATCTTCCCAGGCAATTTGCGCCGTTGCGATACTCAATGCAAGTACCACACACATCAGGAGCCAGTATTTGGTGCGTCCACGCAGGCTTCTCCTGATTTCACGCCATATGACTCTCATATGCCACCCCGCCTCAACACAGCGACCACATCCACTCGAATCGCTCTCAACAAAGCGGGGCCGGCGGACAGAAGCCCCACAATCAAAGCAAAACCGGCTATTGCGAGAGACTGCCGAACAAACGTGGTTTCCACTCGGTAAAATCCACCAACGGACAATCCCTACTGCAATAGAATGGCCAGAAAAATGCCGATCGCAGCAGGAACCATCCCGTCCAATAAGGTCCGAACACAGATTCGGAGTCCTCCATACCCAACCAGGCGGTAGATCGCAATGGCTCTTGTCTTCCCTCGAATCCACAACACCATCAGGATCGAACTGCTGACCATCATGATCAGCGTGACCATCGACACATACAGCCAACCGAAGCGGAGGTTCAGCCGGATCGCATCGGCCATCTCGGCGGGTCGGGCCGTCGGCGTAACTTGAAACGCGTGGGACGCCTCGCCATTACGGCTGATTTCTTCATACACCGTCTGTGGGTTCTTGCCATCCACATAGAACCGTCCCGTGGCGGCCTGGTTCGCAGGGATTGATCCCATGCCGACCATCACCAGATCATTGAGCGAACTCTCATAAGGTGTACCCATCTTGCCGACCACTTCGTATCGCCGGCCATCCCACTCCAGAGATCGGGTGCCTCCGATCGTCGTCACTTTCTCCCACTGGTCGACTCCGACGACGGCGATCCGTTCCCTTCCGGTGCTCTCCTCCGCAGTCAGAAACCGTCCTTCCAGCATCGGTGGCGTTTCGGGATTCCCTTTGAAAAAGACGCCCCGGATCCCGTCAACTGAGGCAACCACGATGTAGTCGGTCCGCGTCTCTAGGTCCAACAGCGGCACCAGTTCCAGTTCATCGCTTTCGAAATCACCCGTCAGTGAAAAAAACACCGCTCGATCCCCATAGAATCCCCTCCCGACGCGCCGTAACTGCTCTTGCTTGAAGAGCAAACTCATGAACAACCCAGCGGACAGGGTCAACAGCATGAACAATGCGATCATGGGTAACGCGGAACGTAAGGTTTCTTTCCTCATATGGGGGCGATTCATATCTCCTCCGCAGAAAGCAGATGCGCGGACAAGTACGCCTCGGAGATCTCCTGCTACAGGAATTCGTCTCCCGCATGTGACATGAATTTGACAACTTCATTGTTTCACTTTATTCTGCTTCGTGCAAGTTTTTTTTAGAATAGCTCTTTTTCTTTTTTCACCGGACTGCGGCTGTTCCATCACTGAGAACAGGCGGAGACTGCACATAATCAAAAGAGGCTCGCATTTCGAACATGCGAGCCTCTTCTTATGAAACCATCCGATGCGTTATGGCAATAATCCGGCGTCCTCTTCGGCGGCAAACTCGTCTTCGAGCTCGCGGACCCATCGCCGGCACTGCTCGATTCGCTTGCCCTGGTCGCCGTGTTCTTCGTCGTATGAAAACAAGAATAGTTTGTCACAGGGAAACAACTCACACTGTCCGCAGAAGTCTAATCCCTTTTCTTCACAGCAGGACTTGATCGGACATGCCTCGCCCCAGAAGGGTACCTTCATGGTGATGCAGCCCGCGCAGCCCTCGGATTCCCGGTAACTGCACTCGGAGCAGCAAATCCCGCATCTCGATTCGATCATGTTCCGTCTCCTCTGGGGTCCCCCGCAAGTTGCGGGACAGGGGTCAGGCGCTCGATCCTTATGCGTTTCCAACCATTCTGTGTCCATCATGCTTTCGGATCTGAATATTGTCAAATATGTAAGCGCATCCATGCGTATGCAAACCACTTTGCAACACCCGCACACAGATCCCGCACCAGGAGGCCAAAAAGGGGAGCCGGCCGGCACCGGCAGACTCCCTTTTCATAGCATATGGTTTGGATGACAGGCTACAGTTCTTCGAAATAACGCTGCACCGCGGCAGCCAAAAACAGATACATCGTGGAGGCGTCCGTGATGTATTCCCGCTCTTGCCAGATAAATGGCCACACCTTGTCCTCCGGAAAATCCGGCCGGATCAGGTTGATGGAGTTCCAGAACGTGCCGCCCGGGACA
>JAAYKS010000511.1 GCA_012522285.1 Clostridiaceae bacterium
GGATCTGGCTCCTATGACCCGGAATCCGGACGTCCGGGTGATCGATTCGGCCGGTTTTTTGGCTGCGGTGGCGGACCATGTCCGCAGTGATGGATGAGTAAAGTAGCAACCGACAAGGAGGCTGGATTTATGGGATATTATCAGGAATGGAACGACCGGTTGAACGGGGATGCGGATCCCAAAGCGATCAACGAGTTCATGGAACAGTATTACGCGTTGGAAACCGAGGCATATGACCGAATTCTGAAAGCATATCCGGAACCCTTCTCCGGTACAGCACTGGAATTGGCGGAACAGCTTGGATTCGGTTCTGAGATGGTCGTCTTTACCGGATTTATGGACGGTATTCAATCCAGCCTGGTCACGCCCGTCGAACTCGAAGGACTGACGGACAAGACGCCGATCCGACTGGATATCGATTTTGAAAAGCTGCTCTGGAACATGCATGAAGCCAAAGCCGACTGGCTGGTCGAGCTGGAGTCATGGGCCGGAGTCCTGCCGGAAGAACGCCGCCGCGAGATCGGAAAAGAAAACCGGTCGTCACACATCGCGGTGAGGGATCGGCCCGGCCGCAACGACCCCTGTCCTTGCGGCAGCGGGAAAAAGTACAAAAACTGTTGCGGTAAAAACGGCTGACCGCTACGGAAAGAATCCATAGCGGGGAGGAATGCACATCATGGACTATACGACAATTCGTGCGTTGTACCGTGACACGGCACAATTTGAGGGCAGCAGGATCGAGGTGGCCGGATGGATCCGCACCATCCGGGATCAGAAACGCTTTGCCTTTATCGAACTGAACGACGGTTCGTTTTTTCAAAACCTGCAGATCGTACTCGAAGCGGACGCGATCGCGAACTATGAGGAAATCGTTCGGCAAGGGACCGGTGCGGCCTTGATCTGCGCGGGGACAATCGCGCTGACACCCGGATCCCGCCAGCCTTTTGAAATGAAGGCGGACGCGATCACAGTCGAGGGAACCTCTCCTCCGGACTATCCGCTGCAGCCCAAACGGCACACGCCGGAGTTTCTCAGAACCATCTCGCATCTCCGGCCGCGCACCAACCTGTTTTCTGCGGTTTTCCGTGTACGTTCCGCGGCGGCGTATGCGATCCATCGCTTTTTCAACGAGCGGCATTTCATCTATCTGCACTCTCCGATCATCACGGCGAGTGACGCTGAAGGCGCGGGACAGATGTTTTCGGTCACATCGTTTGACTTGAATGAAGTGCCGAAGTTGCCTGACGGCGGCGTCGATTTCAATAAGGATTTTTTCCAGAAACAAGCCAGATTGACCGTCAGCGGACAGTTGAGTGCTGAAACGTTCGCGATGGCGTTTTCCAAAGTGTATACCTTTGGCCCAACCTTCCGCGCGGAGCGCTCCAATACGGTCAAGCACGCGGCCGAGTTCTGGATGATCGAGCCGGAGATCGCGTTTGCGGATCTCGGGGATGACATGCGCCTGGCGGAAGAGATGCTCCGCTTCATTATCCGCGACGTGATGGAAGCCTGTCCGGAAGAAATGGCCTTTTTTGACCGATTTGTCCAACCGGGATTGCTGGATTGATTGAACTCGGTCGTCTCCAGCGAATTCGGCGTGATCACCTATACCGACGCGATCCGCGAACTCCAGAAAGTAAAAAGCCGATTCGAGTTCCCCTGTGATTGGGGGTGCGATCTGCAGACCGAACACGAGCGGTTCCTCACAGAGGAATTGTTCCGCAAACCGGTCTTTGTGACCGATTATCCCAAAGAAATCAAGGCGTTTTACATGCGCCTCAACGAAGACGGCAAGACCGTGGCGGCCATGGATTGCCTGGTGCCGGGGATCGGCGAAATCATCGGGGGGAGTCAGCGCGAAGAACGCCTGTCCAGACTGGAGGCCCGCATCCTGGAGATGGGGATGCGTCCGGAAGATT
Organism: Clostridiaceae bacterium; assembly: GCA_012522285.1. Lineage (GTDB taxonomy): Bacteria > Bacillota > Clostridia > Saccharofermentanales > UBA5734 > JAAYKS01. The sequence goes on from JAAYKS010000511.1 coordinate 1,920, forward strand.
ACTGGTGGTACCTGGATCTGCGCCGGTACGGCAGCACCCGGCATGCTGGCTTCGGATTGGGATTTGAGCGGATGATCATGTATCTGACCGGGGTGTCCAACATCCGCGATGTGCTCCCGTACCCCAGGAC
>JAAYKS010000512.1 GCA_012522285.1 Clostridiaceae bacterium
ACCCAGTACAGACCCATCGCGGCAGGCATCGAGAAGGTGAAAAACACGATCATGAGGGGCATAAAATACTTCATGCTGCTCGTCATGGCCGCGGAGGGGTCGTTGTCGGGCGTCTGGCGCGCCGGATTCTTTTTGGCGAGCGCCTTCTGCTCCTTGAGTCGTTTCTGCGCTGGGCTGGTCCACTCGGTCACCTTGGTCTGCAGGAACGTGGTCACCAGCGCGAGCAGCGGGATGAGCATCAGCGGGAGGTAGATTCCCATCTCCTCGCCAAACAGCTTGGCGGGGCTGATTGTGGGGGTCGCGCCCAGATTAAGCCCGAGAAAGCTCATGTCGAGCAGGTCGGTCATTTTGAGCCATCCCTTGTTGACGACCTCGGCGACCGACTGGGCGCTCTTGCCGAGCGCGTCGAGCAGCGGGATATTGTTCGCCAGAATGCCCTTGGCCTGGTTGGCGGTCAGGAGGCCTTCGCCGGACAACAGGTCCGCGACCTTCTGCAGGTTCTCCGCCGAGACGTTCATGATGTAGCGGAGCGGAGCCTGGATGGAACGCCAGATCGGGATGATGATGATCAGCTGCAGGATCATCGGCAGACATCCTGCGGTCAGCTTGACCCCATGCTCCTTGTAGACCTTCATGGTCTCTTCCTGGACGTGCTGCTTGTCGTCACCGTACCGGCGTTTGATGTCGTTGATCAGCGGCGCCACCGCCTGCTGCTTCATCATCGAACGCTGGGAGCGGATGTTGAGCGGCAACAGGATGATCCCCCGGATGAGGATGGTAAACAGGATGATGACAAGGCCGTAATTGTTGACGAGGTCGTAGAGGATCCGCATGATCCAGCCGAACGCAGAATAAAACGGGTCGAAAATGGACATAGTCAGCGTTGCGAATTCCATCGGTGTTGTGTGCTCCTGTCCGATTCTGTCCGGTGGTCAGTCCACCGGATCATAGCCACCTTTGCAAAAAGGGTTACACCGCAGGATGCGCCACAAGGCTTTGGCTCCGCCCCGCAGCGCGCCGTATTTCCGTATTGCTTCCATCGCGTACTCGGAACAGGTCGGTGTGAACCGGCAATTGGCACCGAGGTGCGGGGAAATCGCCTTTCTATAAAACCGGATTATCGCCAGCAGGATTCTGCTTGCCATCCCGGTTGCCCTCCCCGTCGTCCCGGGCGCGTGGGGTCCGGTCTTTCATCAGGCCAATCCGCCGCATCGTCCGGGCGATGTCGTCCGCCACCGCAGCGCAACCGGGATCTTCCCGCCAGTCGCGCGCGATCAGGACGATGTCGTACCCCTGTTCCAGTCCGGGTTCCAACAACCGGTAACTCTCCCGCAGGAGGCGCTTTCGCCGGTTGCGCCGCACGCTGCCTTTGACTTTGCGGCTACACGAAACACCAAGGCGGTTGCCCGGGGTCTTCTTTTTCAAGTAGTGTACCACAACGTACCGGTTCGCCGCGTATTTGCCCTTGTGATACACGCGCGCGAACTCGTAGTTCATTTTCAGCGTTGCTGTAAACCGCATCATAGGCTTGCGTCAAAAACCGCCCCAACCGGATGCCCGGCCACCGTCGAACGGGGGCGCAGCACGGCGGGACGGCTTCACATCGCAGATCGCCGAATGGATCAACGACCACTCAGGCGCGGCTTTCCTCATGCGGAGAGCTGTTTCCTGCCCTTGAGCCGGCGTCTGCGAAGCACTTCGCGGCCCTTGGATGTCGCCATGCGCTTGCGGAAGCCGTGTTCTTTGCTGCGCTGGCGCTTCTTGGGTTGATAAGTCATCTTAGCCATATGGGGTTCCCTCCCTTATCGTCAAAGCAAAGAGCATTATATAGGGTGAATGCGGGATGTGTCAACCAGGCCCAAAATCCG
>JAAYKS010000085.1 GCA_012522285.1 Clostridiaceae bacterium
TCATCTTGCCGCGAGCCGCCGACCGGTCGTGGTCAAACATGTTGATCAATGAATCCCACAAGAGTTGCAGGTCTTCCTCCCCGAATCCCGTCTTCTCGGCCAGGGGAGCAGAGACGAATCCCTCAACGCGATACATGCCGTACGGAACGATACTCTTGCGACCCATTGTGCGTTCCTTCTCCAGATCCCGCACGTTCGTAACCGCCATTCGCGTGATGGAAATATCCTGGGGGATGATAGGATCTACACTGCGGGCAAAGCACATCTGTACTGGACCGCGTACCTGGCCACAGTTCACCTCTGTCGTCATGACGGCTCCGAATGTCCGGACATCGAAGAAATTGTCGCACATGAACCGGGTCACATCGGCGTCTTTGTCCTTGGGCAGTTTTTTCGGTTCCGGCTTGATCTGATAATGCTCATACGCTTTCTCGTGCTGTTGGTTGAGGACCGATCCTTCCTGGATGTAGATGTCGTAGCCGGTCTGACCGGACTTCGTCAAGGAGATATAGTTGCGGATCTTGCGCTTGAGGCAGACATCGCTGACAAGCCCCATGCTGGTTTCCGGGTCAATCCGTGGCATGTTGCCGGCGTCCGGATCCCCGTTGGGATTTCCATTTTCGACATCGAAATACAGGATGAACTCGTACCGGTTCTGAATGACATTTTTCATAAAGCCCTCCTTAATTCCCCTGTTCTGCTGCGGTTGTTCTCTTGGTATACAGATCTTGGCGCTGCTGATAATAGCCAAGATAGAACAAGCCCTGGTCGTTACTGTTCATCGTTTTGGGAAACCCAGCCGGGTCGCACAGCTGATTCAAGATATTCTGGGTAAGCCTGTCATAATATCCGCCGGATTGATTCAGCTTGCGGAAGTGGTGCCCAGCCAACCGGAGCAACTGGGGGAATACGGCAGCCGGCGTGGCGGCGGCGGCGCTCATGTAACGATCCCGGATCGTTGCGTTGGTCGAACCGCCGACTGCTTCGATCTGGGCTTTCTCCAGTACGGCGAACAACCGTCCGAGCAGATAGCCGGAGTGTATGTTGTCCAGATTCAGACTCAAGTGAATCATCTCCTCATCTTGGGATTGCCCGTTGAGGCGGTGTTTCCGCAACAGGCAGGCCTTCAGGATCGCGGCGCGGGTCGGATTGACGTCATGGTCGGCCCGGATACGGGTGAGAATGCCTGTAAACAACGCTTCCGGGTACGCTGTTCCGGTCAGCAGGGATTTCACAATGCCGGAAATCCACGAGTTGGGTATGTTGTCGAGTTCCCGCCGAACCGCTGTCTCCCGCAGCATTTGCCAAATGGATGGGAATTGCGGCTTATACTCCAATCTCTTGCGGATATCCGCATCCTGATAATGCTGGCCAAGCTTTTCCAGCCAGACGCCGAACGTGCTGAACATGTAGAAACGGACGGACAGTCTGGACGCGTTTGGAGAGAGGCCAAGGATATGAAAACCCACATTGTTGTCCAGATCCAAGTCCTCACTGAGGCGCCGTCCGGATTGAAGATGTTCCAGTACACTCCGTATGGTTTGGATGCGCTGTGGATCCTCTGCTTTTGCGAATGGATCTTCATTGAATCCGAAAAGCGTGTTGATGATGGATTGTTCTGACGGAGCGGTCTGATCCGCCCAGATCACAACCGTCGTGTCTCCCATCCTCATGCGCTGCTGGTCATCTCGCAGCAGGTGATTGAGCATCGTAGTGTATGCAAACGCGGCCTGTTGTGAGACGGGGGCATTGAAGCTTTGCGTTTTTGCATAGGATTCGAATGATGACTGATTGAACGATACGATATTTGCGCCGGATGATTGTGCGCCGGCAACCCCTTTGATCGAAGGGTGCAGACGGGCGATCGGAGCCGTTTTTCCTGTGACTGCGCATTGTCCGGTTGACGTGTGCTCCATCTCACGGGTCTCAACAATCGCGGCGATAACCGGTCGTTGATGGAGAAAGCATCGGTCGCCCTCCAGCATGAACACCAGATTCCCGCCCAATGCGATCTGGTCTATCTGTTCAGCAAATACAGGATCATCCGGACGGATCTCTGGCATGCTGACAAAAGCCAGTATCGCCCTGGCTCCAGGGTCATCCACTTCTGCCAGCAACGTTCGATGCAGTTCCGAAAACAGCATGTGCATGCGTTTCGCGGCTTCCGGGTTTTCTGTAGACCACCCCAGCACATACTTCGGATTGTCGCAGAGGAAATTGGAGATCGGGCTTGATGTCCGTTTCTCCTGTGAAGGAACGGGAAGCTCCCGCGACACTCTCCGTGTTCCCTCCATCCTGTACAGCGGAACGACATTCTTGATATCACCCGCTTCCGAGAGAATCAATGCGAAGTCTACCTTTGCCATGCTGTAACCTGCACGGGCGATATTGGAATCCGGATCCAGCACCATCCTGTCGTAAAGCTCATTGAGGGATTGCAGAATCATTTCTGACCACCGCCCGTCTGCCGCATCGGGGGGATCTCAATGATGCCGTCATGCATGGCGGCACGGAAGAAACGCGGAGA
>JAAYKS010000513.1 GCA_012522285.1 Clostridiaceae bacterium
AAGGGGGCATGCCCCAGATCGTGGGCCAGCGAAATCGCCTCGACCAGATCGGTATTGAGCCCCAATGCGCCTGCGATCGTGCAGGAAATGTACTTCACATACAGCACATGCTCCATGCGGGTGCAGATGTGGTCGTTCTGGGGATTGAAAAACACTTGGGTTTTATGTCGAAGACGGCGAAAATCCAGAGAATAGAGGATCCTGCCGGTATCCCGTTCATAGTCGGTGCGCAGTTCACAAGGTGTTTCGGGCACCTGGCGCCCCAGTCCCCGGGCACTGCGCGCCGCATGGGCGAACAGAATCCTGTCTTCACGTTCTTCCTTGATTTGTCGCGGTAACATGCCGTGTCCGGTCCTCCTTGCGGTGTCCGGCCCGGCCCCGCGCGGCGCTTACGCCAAGAAATTTCCGGCGAGAGCCTCCTCGGGGGTCAACAGGGCCAGTGTGCCTTTGGCTTCCCGGTCCGCGGCTTCCGCCAGGATCTCCCGTGTAGAGGAGGTTCCGATCCGGCTGGCGCCGAGGGACAGCGCGGCCAGCGCAGCATCGAGCGTACGGATGCCGCCGGACGCCTTGACCCGGACATGGGGCGCACAAAGGGAGTGCATCAGATGCAGGTCCTCCGCTTTGGCGCCCGAGGGGGCGAACCCGCTGGAGGTTTTCACAAAATCAACCTGCTCCGTAACGCAGATGCGACAAGCCGCGCGCTTGGCCGCGGTGTCGAGGTAGTGATTCTCAAAAATGACTTTGATCAGGACGCCGTAGTTGCGGGTTCGCGCCACGAGGGCGCGGATCTCCGTGGACAGGTAGTCCAGATCCTCGGACAGCAGACGGGAGTAATTCATGACGACATCCACTTCCTTGGCGCCGTCGAGGATTGCCCGGCGGATTTCCGCTTCTTTGGAGGCGATGGATGCTGTGCCGTGGGGAAATCCGATGACGGAGGCGACGTTGACTTCGCTCCCCTTCAGGAGGGTCGCCGCGAGTGTGACGTCGGACGAACGCACACAAAGAGTCGCCACACTGGCCTCCAACGCGAGTGCGCACCCCGCGCGAACATCGTAGGTTGTCGAGTCCGGCCGAAGAACCGAATGATCGATGGTCCTGGCAAGTTCAGCCGTTGTGAATTTCCGCATATGCTCCTCCATTGGTCGCCTGTCCGATCGCGGGCAGAGCCCGCCGTTTTTCGCGTACTGACATCATACCACGTTGTTTTTACCGGTGTCGCTCGAAAGGGTGTCACCCGGAGATTCCTGCCATCTCAATCCCGTTGTGTGCTCTCAGACCTTTGTCAGTTTAGCCTGACGCGCCAGCATCCGCTTGACCCCGGAGGTTTCGAACTCCACGACCAGGATCGCGTCTCCCGCGACCGGCTCCGCGGTTTGCACGCGGCCACGGCCAAAACGGGGGTGGACCACCAGGTCGCCTTTGCGGATCGACAGCGGATCCAGTCCGCCGGCTTGCACAACCGCCGCGGGACGCGTTTCCGCGGGTGCTTTCCGTTTGCCCGCCGCCGCAAGGCCGCGAGCCATGAAAGCGTCCGCGCCGACAAATCCATTCGTGGGCGATCCGATCGAGATGCCGGCGCGCCCGAATCCGTTTCCGTCTGCCTCGCCGGCACCCGGTCTGCGCAGTCCTGAGGCGTCCGCACGCCCCCGCTTTCCGCCGATCTCCTCGAGATGGGCGGGGTCGATCTCCTGCACAAAACGGGAGACCATCAAGCTCTGAGTCTGTCCAAACAGCAGCCGCTGCCGGGCGGACGTAATGATCAGTTTGCGCTTGGCCCGCGTGATCGCGACATAGGCCAGCCGGCGCTCCTCCTCGATGTCCTGTTCACTGCCGATCGAGCGGTATCCCGGGAACAATCCCTCCTCCGCGCCGACCAGGAAGACGGTGTCAAACTCGAGCCCTTTGGCGCTGTGGATGGTCATCAGTCGGACGGTATCGTCTTCTTCGGCCAGTTCGTCCACTTCCGAGTACAGCGCCGCCCGCTCCAGGTACATCCGCAGAATTCCCACGTTGTCTTCGGGCGTCGCCACCCGGTCTTCGGGATACACCGTCTCATCCGGGATGTCCGAGGCGGCGGTACGCAACACGTTTTCGAACTCGAGCGCGTCGGAGAGCAGTTCCTTCATGTTTTCGATCCGATCCACCGGGTCGTTGTCTTTGCTCTTTTCCTGCTGGTCGACCAGCGCTTGCATCAGCCCCGACCGCTCCTGCACCTGCTCGATGTAATCCCGGAATGAGAGTTCGGGATGGGTGAGCATATCGCGCAAGTCTGCAATGATCCCGGCAAACAGGGTCAGACGGGCGGCGGCACGTGACAGAGAGGGTGCTTCGTCCGCGCGGGCGCACATCGCAAGCAGCGGAATGCCGCGCAGGGAGGCTTCGGCGCGGAGCTGATCGATGGTCGTCTCCCCGATCCCACGGCGGGGCACATTGATCACGCGGACAAACGAGAGGTCGTCCTCCGGAATCAGTACCAGCCGCAGGTAGGCCATCACGTCCTTGATTTCGCGCCGGTCATAGAATCGCGTCCCGCCGTAGATCCGGTAGGGTACGCTGTATTCGCGCAGCGCGGCCTCCAGCGAACGGGACAGCGCGTTGAGGCGATAGAGGATCGCGACGTCGCGGAATTTGGTGGTGCCGGCGCGCGTCACCTGCCGGTTGATCTCCCCGGCGACATAAAGCGCTTCTTCGTAATGGGTGTCGGCGAGCAGGAAAGTGACGGGTTCCCCTTCCCCGGTGTCGGTCCAGAGCTTTTTGTCCTTGCGGCCGCGGTTGTTGCGGATGACGCTGTTGGCGGCCATCAGCACGTGGCCGGTCGACCGGTAGTTGCGCTCGAGTTTGATGACTTTGCAATCCGGAAAATCCTTCTCGAAATCGAGGATGTTGCGGATGTTGGCACCCCGGAAGGAATAGATGGACTGGTCGTCGTCCCCGACCACGCAGAGATTCCGGCGCTTGCCGGACAACAGACGCACCAGCGTGTACTGGGCGTGGTTGGTGTCCTGGTATTCATCCACGAGGATGTATTCGAAACGGTCCTGGTAGTGTGCCAGCACGTCCGGGTGATCTTGCAATAAATGGACCGCATACACCAGGATGTCGTCGAAGTCCATGGCATTGGACTGGCGCAGCCGGCTCTGGTACGCGGAAAAGAGCTGCGCAATCTTGGCGCGGCGGAAGTCGCCGCCCGTACCGGTTCCGGCGTAGGATTCCGGATCGACCAGGTCGTTTTTGAGCGAACTGATCTGCGAGTGGACCTGCCGGTAGGGATAAGTCTTTTCGTCCAGATTCGCGTTCTGGATGCATTCGCGCAGCAGACGCTGCTGGTCGTCGGTGTCCAGAATCACAAAATCACGGGTAAAGCCGATGCGGTC
>JAAYKS010000086.1 GCA_012522285.1 Clostridiaceae bacterium
ATATCGACAAGCAAGGCAAGGGGAGGGGGGCCCATTGCGTATGGGAAACAGAATCCGGACATGGTCGCTTATATTGGTGGGGTGTGTGCTTTTGCTCGGTGTGCTGGCCGGTTGCGGTACGCAGGAAGTCGACGGACGCGGGCTGTATGGATACCGGGAGGTGATGCTGCCCTCCGACTATCACCCGTATCCCCCCACCACACTGGCACAGATATTGTCCGAAACGATGATCGACACAGTATTGGTGGTCTCTACCGACATCCTGCTCGAGGAACGGCCGGTTCGGGAATTCCGCGGCGAGACACTCCCGGAGGAGCCGCTGGACAGCGGGGTCTACTACCCGCTGGAGTTCATGACCACAATGGAATGCACCGTGCTGGAGGTCGTAGAAACCCACCCCGATCGGGCGCTCGCGCCAGGTGACCGCATCGTGCTGGCACAGCGGAGTTATCTCAGGGAGGAACGGCGGGACGGGCAGGTGGAGACCGTTCTGATCCGCCCCGATCCGTACGATTACCCGATGGAGACCGGTCAACCGTATCTGGTGATCTGCACCTCCATGCCGGCCTTTGGGGAGACAGGCGTCTTTTACTTTCCCCAGCCGTTTTGCACCATCGATCTGACCAGCCGCGAATTAACCCCGCTTGAAATGGCGGCCTTGACATCCGATCCGGAGGCACCCCGGTTACTGGAGTACCAGAATGCGTTGCAGCGGTTGACGCAGCGGAAGGCCGCGGTCGCGGAACATCCCGAACTGTCCCGATTCTATACCCAATACGCGGGTGTGACATACACCGCCGCCAACCCGGACGGATCTGCCTGACCGGAATCTGGATCCGCATGGCCGTTTCTCTCGCGAAGGGATCCCGGAGCGGGCTCATTTTCTGTCATTTTTCCGACTTGCTTCTCTGCCCGATCGCAACCCTTTCCCGATCCTTGGTATAGTGGAAGGGTAACCGCGCATACCGGCAGAGTACACTCGATCTCGACAAACCGGAGTCATTCGATGGCTGGTTTACCAAGGTGGACGACCGTGACCGGGTTTCCATCTATGTCCATTATTAGCAGGGAGAAGTGTCCATGATCCGTGCGTTGACCCGGGAACAGATGGTCCGCGTCATCGAGGGCATGGGAGCAGCCGGCCGAGTGCCGGTGATCCTGGACTTCTGGACGCATCCCGAGGTGTTCGGGGAGCGCGAGCCGGAGGTACGCGAACTCCTGTCGCGCTATCCTTCAGATGTTGTCTTTGCGCGGATTCAGGTCCCCCAGGTGTTCGACGCCCCGCCCGGCGATCCCGCCTACCGCTGGGTGCAGTCCGACGATCCGTATGTCGGACAGCGGGTGGGCAAAGACGAGCAGGTCGCGATCCATGACTGGGACCTTCTGGACGAGGTGCTGGCGGCATTTCCCAGCCCGGAGTATCCGGGCCTGTTCCCGGAACTGATGCCGGAGGACGGCCGGTACCGGCTGGGATACTGGTGGTACTGGCTGTTTGAGCGGCACTGGTCGCTCCGGGGGATGACCCGTGCTTTATTCGACTTTTATGACGACCCGCAAAGCGTGCACCGGCTCTACCGCGCGCTGACAGACTTCTATCTCCGGATGCTGGAACGGGCAAAACGCGAGCTCCGTCTGGACGGGGTGTTCGTGAGCGACGACCTGGGAACCCAGACCGGGCCCTTTTTCTCCCCCGAGGTTTTCCGGACGTTTTTCAAACCCTACTACAAAGAGCTGATCGACAGGGCGCACGAGCTGGGGATGCACTTCTGGCTGCACGCCTGCGGCAACATCGAGCGCATCCTGCCGGATCTGATCGAAATCGGGCTGGACGTACTCCATCCCATCCAGAAGTACACCATGGACGAACGGCAAATCGCAAAGTGCTACGGCAAAGACCTCTGTATCTGGGCGGGATTTGACGTGCAGCGGATCATCCCGTACGGCACACCGGAAGAAGTCCGGCAGGAGGTGCGGTACCTGATCGACACCTATGCCCGCCCGGAAGGGCGGTTTATGCTGACGGCCGGGAACGCGATCACGCCGGACTGTCCCGTCGAGAGTTTGCGCGCGCTGCTCGACGAGGCCTATACCTACGGCTCTTTGCCGCGATCGAACTCGAAGCAGTCCGGGTGATCCGTTCGTCTGCGAGTCAAAAACAAAACGCAAACAGCGTGACCAATCCATAAAAGTGAAACCGGGAGGAACTACGTGTGGAACAAATCTTTGTGAATCTGAACACCCCCAGAGGAGAAGTGGACCCCAAGATTTTCGGACATTTCTGTGAGCACGCGTTCGGGAACATCTACGGAGGTCTGTACGATCCCGGCAGCCCACTGGCACAGGAGAACGGACTGCGCACAGACGTGCTCGACCTGCTGCGCCGGGTCAAGCCCCCGGTTC
>JAAYKS010000514.1 GCA_012522285.1 Clostridiaceae bacterium
CCGAAAACCCGTCGGACGAATCGATGCAAAGCACATCCGCACCGGCTTCGACCAGTGAGGGAACCCTGTCTCGATAATCTCGGGTGTTGATGCCGGCACCGACCATCAAGCGTTTGTGGGCATCCAGCAATTCACTGGGATTTTCCTTGTGTTCGTCATAGTCTTTGCGGAACACCATGCCGATCAATCGGCCGTCATCGGAGACAATCGGCAGCTGGTTCACCTTGTGGTCCCAGATGAGGTCGTTGGCTTCCGACAGCGAGATGCCGTCCCGGCCGATCACCAGTTTGTCAAAGGGCGTCATAAATTCCTTGACGGGTGTTTCCGGCGTCGTGCGGGAGATCCGGTAGTCTTTGCTGGTGACAATGCCCGCCAAAAAGCCGTTTGCCGTTCCGTCGTCTGTCACCGCGACCGTCGAATGGCCGGTTTTCTGTTTGAGTTCCAACAAGTCTGCGAGCGTCGCGTCCGGCTTCAAATTGGAGTCGGATGTCACGATCCCCGCTTTGTACTTTTTCACGCGCCCGATCATCGCGACCTGGCTGTCGATGGACTGCGATCCGTAAACAAAGGAAAGCCCGCCCAGTCGGGCGAGGGCGATGGCCATCTGATCGTCGGAGACCGATTGCATGATCGCGGATGTCACCGGCAGATTGATACAGACGGGGCTCTCCTCTTCCCCCTTCCGGTAACGAACCAGCGAGGTAGCGAGGTTGACGCGATCCGGGGTGCAGTCTTTGGCAGTCAGGTTGGGTACCAGCAGGTACTCGCTAAACGTTCTGGATTCCTGAGAAAAATAGTAGGCCATGCCGATCGCTCCTTTCTGTTGTCAGTGGGTTGCGCTTGGACGGGGCGTCGCATAGGCGACGGCCGCCTTGACCAGTGCGGAGAACAGCGGATGCGGGCGGGTGGGACGCGATTTGAACTCCGGATGGGCGATCGTGCCGACAAACCAGGGGTGGTCGGCAAGTTCTACCATATCTACACGGCCGTTGTCCTGGCCGTCGACACCGGAAAAAACCATCCCGGCCTGCTCCAGCGCGGGACGGAACCGGTTGTCAAACTCCCAGCGATGATGGTGCCGTTCGGAAACCCGCTCGGCCCCGTAGGCCTCCCGGACACGCGAGCCGGACAGCGTATCGCTGCTGTATGCGCCGCGGCGCATGTATTTTTCATCGATTGACAAGGTCGCTCCGGCGATCCCGCCGCCGTTGGCACTGTTGAACCCTCCGTCCGAGGACGGACGCAGCGCGTCATTTGGCGCAGGAAGATAGAACAACCGCTGACATTCGTTTTCACATTCGCCGGAGTGAGCTCCTGCGATGCCCGCGACATTCCGGGCGTACTCGACGACTGCCATCTGCATACCGAGCCCGATCCCCAAAAAGGGAATGTGGTTTTTGCGCGCGTAACCCGCGGCGACCACCATGCCTTCCATGCCGCGGGGGCCGAAACCACCCGGCACCAGAATCGCGGCGACACCGCCCAGCAGGCTCTCCGGGTCGGAACGCTCCAGATCTTCCGCGTTGACCCAGCGGATGTCGATTTCGGAGTCGTAGGCGATGCCCGCGTGGGTGAGGGCTTCCGACACGCTGAGATAGGCGTCCCGCAGCACGACATACTTGCCGACCAGCGCGACCGGAATCTTGCGCGCCGCGGCGCGGTAGCGTGCGATCAAGGTTTCCCAATCCGATAGATCCGGAACCCTGTCCTTCGCAATGCCGAGCTTTTTGCAGACCACATTGCCGAATCCTTCGCGTTCAAACAGCAGCGGCAGCTCATAGACGGATTCGCAGTCCCGGTTTTCTATGACACAGTCCGGATCCACATTGCAGAACAGGGCGATTTTCTCACGAAATGATAGTTCGAAG
>JAAYKS010000515.1 GCA_012522285.1 Clostridiaceae bacterium
CCCCGCATGACTGCTTCCATGGCTTCCTTGCCGGACATCGCCAGCAACTCTTCCAGTCCGACACCTGCGGCTTCGCAGGCCTGTTCTCCAAATTTTTCCATCTCCGCGAGACCGTTGTCCCGACCCATAAATCCGATGCCGCCCGCGGATTGCACGATCGCGCGTGCGAACAGCCCCCGCGCCGGCGGGCAGGTCGCGAGCGCCTGCACCATGCCGCCGCCCGCGGATTGTCCGAAAATCGTGACCCGGTCGGGATCGCCTCCGAAGGCATGCGCGTTGTCCCGTACCCAACGGAGCGCTTGTACGCAGTCGGTCAGGCCGTAGTTACCCGACACCCCGTCCGGATCCTGTGCGGACAGCCCGGGATGCGCGAAAAAGCCCAGCGCTCCCAGCCGGTAGGGAACAGAAACCAGAATGCAGTCGCGGCGGCAGATGGCTTCGCCGTCGAATTCCATCTCATAGGAATACCCGACTTCGTAGCCGCCCCCGTGAATCCAGAACAGGATGGGGAGCCGTTTCTCCCCAGTGGTGTCGGGGGTCCAGATGTTGAGATACAGGCAGTCTTCGCTCATCGGGACGCCGACGTTCCAGAACTCTTTCTGGTAAAATCCGCCGACCTCCTGTTCCCGCTGCCACGCGACCGGCGCGAAGTGGTCACAGCGGAGTGTTCCTTCCCGTTTTTCCGGGGGTTGGGCCGGGCGCCAGCGCAGATCCCCGACCGGAGGTTTGGCAAAGGGGACCCCTTTGAAGACGGTAAAGTTGGGGTTGCCCGCGGGCACGCCCTCGATCGCACCTTCGGCGACCCGGATCATGCGCTGGATCGGCTGGATGGTTTTTGTCTCGTTTTCACTCATTGGACCGGTTCCTCCCTGTATTTTATTTTTTTCATACAAAGCGGTACGTTGGCTGGAAAAATCGGACGCACTCCGGCGTCCGCCTCCGGCAACATTTGCGCCGAGGTTATTTTTCCGGCATCGGGGGCAGATCCCCGCGCCGATTCAGGAATTCCAGGATCATCTGCTCAATCGGGCCTTCGATCCCGGCATGCCCTTCGATCGTGTCGCCCAGGTTGGCGTACCCGAATCCGTCGTCGCTCGCGGGCCACGCGGGGAGTCCGGGACCATTGGGATCGCCCCGGTGCATAAAGTTCGCCCAGTAGCTCGAAATGGTGTCCGCGAGCTGGAAGTCGAGCGGCTGCCAGGGCCGGACCGGAGGCACTCCCTCCCGGAAGGAGGCAAAGGTGTACCACATCTCGCTGGAGTGGTAGGCCAGTAGCTTGTAGGGGTCGCGCGCGGTTCCGACATCTTCGGGACGCCAGGGTGCGATGTGCGCAAACCGGTAGGCAAAGGTTTTGCCCGCGTCTCCGCGTGCCTTGCGCCAGGCCCCGAAGTACCGATTGACCATCACGCCGCCCATCCCGGCCATGCCGTAGGTGGTCAGCCAGCGGGCGCGCATGTCAAGATTTTCCTCGGTGACCGGATAGTTGTTCCGGAAGTCGTACTTGTCGTAGAGGTCGCCCAGGAACTCCTTCATATAGTTATAGAAGTCTTCGATATCCCGGAACGGTTCGGGGATGAACCCCCGTCCGCGCAAAGACCCCTCGCCGAAATTGGTGCCCGCGAGATAGTCCAGACTGGTCCCGAACGCGTCGTAGTTGCGGGGTTGTTCGCGGTGGAGTACGTAGTCGCCATCCCAGACCATCTGGGACGGGAACTTCCCGATCGCCCCTTTGGGTCCCAGGAGGGTCTTGGCGTCGATCGCACGCAGTTCCTCCGGGGTGGCGTCGGGGTCAATCCCGATCATTTTGAGGTAGTCCCGGCTGCCCTTCTCCACCTCTTCGATCGTCGGGTAGTCGCGCAGCCAGAACAGGTCGCTCTGGTTGATCACGCGCTTGACCCGGCCGCGGGTGTGGGGCGAGGTCGCGAGCGCGCCGCTCTTCCAGGTCCCGCCGGATTGCCCGCCCACCGTGATGTTGTCCGGGTCGCCCCCGAACGCCGCGATGTTCTCGGTCACCCAGTCGAGCGCTTTGAACTCGTCCATCAGGCCGTAGTTACCGCTCTTGCCGCCCTGTTCAGCGGACAGCTGCGGGAGCGCCATGTATCCGAACAGGTTGAGACGGTGCCCCACCGAGACCACTACGACCCCTTTGCGCGCGAGTTCGCTCGGGTCGAAGATGTAGATGTAGGAGTATCCGTTGAACAGCCCTCCGCCGTGAAACCAGATGTAGACCGGACGTTTTTCGCCCGGCGAGGCCGCACCGGTGGTGACGTTGAGGTACAGGCAGTCTTCGCTCATCTCGGGATGGCCAACGTAGTAGAAGTCGGAGAAGTTGGGCTCGAACTCGGTGTAATTCTGCATCGCGGCCCGGCCGTGGGTGTCGCAGACCCTGACGCCG
>JAAYKS010000516.1 GCA_012522285.1 Clostridiaceae bacterium
GTCTGGGTGGAAGCACAGAGAAATTGCCCGATTTATGGAGATGAGTACGCCGCATGTGATCGTCAAATACAATCGCGCCATCAAAAAACTCGCACGCAAGTTCAATTCAGGATAAAACGGCCAAAGGGAGAGAATTTTGGCAGACGGTTATATTTCGGCCTGTCTCAGCATTAACCTAGTGAACTGGTCTTTCAACAGACTGAATGACCAAAGAGGAACGAGGAGATCAAAGCCAATGAAACGCAAAAAGATGGAAAACAAGTTGAATCAGGTATTCAACCGTGCTTCCGACGGCTTGATCAAAGGTATCCTCGCAGACTGTCACAAGGAAAGGATGCTGATGAACATGAATACGCAAAAACAAAATGGATCTTATGAACAGTTCCAGCCTGCGCCGTATATCGCGCGGAACCGGAATACAAGGCGGCCCAGGCGCCGGCTTCTTATCGCACTGGCAACCACCGCAGCTGCATTGGTGTTGGTTATTGGCGTTTTGTTTGTCTTTCAACAGATGGGGAATAAGCGGGTTGATTCTATCGTCACGCTGGACGTGAATCCCAGTGTGCAGCTGGATATCAACCGCAAAGACCAGGTGATCAAAGCGATCTCACTCAACGGGGAAGCGGAAATCGTTCTGGCGGGTATGAACCTGGAAAAGACAGACCTGACCGTCGCCGTCAACGCGATCATTGGATCCATGATGCAAAAAGGCTATCTGGTGGGCGACATCAACGCGTTCCTGATTTCCGTGAACAACAAGTCGGAGGAGAAAGCCGTCGTACTGCAGGCACAAGTCGCCAATCAGCTGGAAGGACTCATGGTCAGCGGTGGCGTAGAAGGGTTGATCCTCAGTCAAAAAATCCAAATCGATGAGCAAGTCACCGAAATGGCGGAGCAATATGGGATTTCGACAGGCAAAGCGTATTTATTGCGCTATATCCATACAGAGCATCCGGCGATTCCGATCGAGGTGCTTTCGAGTATGGAAATCGGCGAGCTGGCCGAATTGTTCTCCCATACGATTGCGCAAGATGATGACATCGAGTTGTTTGGGAAGATGCCGGATGACGATCAGAAGCAGGAGATGGAGCAGGCGGCAGTCTTAGAAATGCTTTATGAGCATTGGAAACTGGATGCCTCCAATATCCTGTATACATCCACCAAGCGGATGGAGGGAGAACGCCCTACTTTTGAGGTGGAAATTGACGCGAATGGGAAAAAATACCGCGCAGTCGTGGATGCAAAAACGGGAGAGATTGTCCTGGAAGAAATTTTGACCGACCCAACCACAAAACCGACGACAGGCGCAACGACCCAACCGTCAGATCCGATGAAGCCGACGACGAACCCAACCACAAAGCCGACGGCAGGCCCAACGACCCAACCGACGATAAACCCAACCACAAAGCCGACGGCTGGCCCATCGACGAAACCCGCACTCACAACGGCAACAGAAACCAGGATGCTGTCTGCGGCAGACGCCCGACAAATGGTTCTCAATCGATTTGGCGGGATCGTCCAAAAAATCGAATACAACTATGATGACCGGAACCCACTGTATAAAGGTGAAGCATTGAAAGAGGGCCGCAAAGTTGTGTTCGAAATCAATGCGAGAACGTCGGAATGGTACAAGTGGGACGAAGGCAACGACAACTCGTGGGATTCTTTTGCTCAAGCGATCCCCGAGATGATCACAATGGATCAGGCGGCTCGTTCGGTCATAGAACGATCCGGCCAGGCAAATACGTTCGTCCAGAAAATCGATTTCCTATGGGACGATGAAGA
>JAAYKS010000087.1 GCA_012522285.1 Clostridiaceae bacterium
CCATGGGATTATCTTATCAGATCCAGCCGTCCGTGCACATAGCGGCGTCGGCACCGGCGGCGGCCAAAGCACCCGCCAGCGCGGCCATCGAGGGGTATCTGGCGGCAGGGTCCGCCAACAGACAACGGCCCACCACTTCGCGCAGCGCGGCGGATTCGTCCCCTCCCGGAAGATCGCGCAGATCGGGCAGTCTGCCTGGTCCGGGCAGACCACCGCCGAGGACGGCAAACAGGGTCACTCCGAGCGAGTAGATGTCGCTCTGGACACAGGGCCCGTGCCACACGTTCATCTCCGGTGCAGCATATACGGGGGTCGACTCCCTGATCTGTGTACCGGGATCAGCCACAGGTGCGGACCGCTCTCCCTCGAGCAGCACCGCCGCCCCAAAATCGATCAGACACGGTACGCCACCGGAAAGAATCACATGTTCCGGTTTGATATCCAAATGCACCAGCGGCCGATCCAGCGACTCGTGTAAAAAGCACAGTGTGCGTGCCATCGAAAGACCCACCGCACCGGCGCGCCGCACATCCAGTGCACCGCCCGCCCGGCGGACATGCGTTTCCAGGTCGATTCCGTGCAGGTATTCAAACAAGATCAGGCGGCCGGCTTCCTCCCCGGCCTCCCCCAGCACGCGGGGAAGGCATGGATGGACGACGCCGCGGAGCCGCTCGACCGCTGCCAGACTCGCAAACCCGGTCGCGGGACGTGCGACGGAATAGCGCCCGGTCGACAAGTCCAGCAACAGAGCGACCCGCCGCCAGATGTTGCGCACCTCGTACCGGCCGTCGAGGATGTCCCCAGGTTCCATCGTCTGCCTCCGTTTTCCTCTTCTGTGCTGTCCCTCCATTGAAACAAAAAGGGCCGACCCAAAGGGCCGGCCCAGATAGACACAATCTCTGAAATGAACGACAAGGTGGATCAGGCGATCTGCTCGTCCTTCAGCACCAACCGGGGCGGATGGCGCTCCAGAATGGATTCCCGCGTGATCACACACTGTGCGACGTCGCTGCGGGAAGGGATGTCAAACATCACGTCCAGCATGATCTCTTCCAGTATCGCCCGCAGTCCGCGTGCGCCCGTGCTGCGCTCCATGGCAAGCTTGGCAATGGCTTCGATCGCTTCTTCCTCAAACACCAGTTCGACGCCGTCCATGTCCAGCATCTTGCGATACTGCTTGAGCAATGCGTTGCGGGGTTCCTTGAGTATCCGCACCACTGCGGCGCTGTCAAGTCCGCTGAGCGAAGCCACAACCGATACGCGGCCGAGGAACTCAGGGATCAAGCCGAACTTGATGAGATCCTGGGGCAGGACGGAAGCCAACAGGTCGCCCATCGGCAGATCCCGTTTGCTGTCCGAGATCGCGCCGAATCCCATCGTCTTGATGCCGATGCGGTTTTCGATGAGCTTTTCCAGCCCGTCAAAAGCGCCGCCGCATATGAAGAGGATGTTGGTCGTGTCGATCTGCAAAAACTCCTGATGCGGGTGCTTGCGCCCCCCTTGCGGTGGCACGTTGGCCACCGTGCTCTCGAGGATTTTGAGCAGTGCCTGCTGGACTCCCTCGCCGCTGACATCCCGTGTGATCGAGACGTTTTCGGACTTGCGGGCAATTTTGTCGATTTCGTCGATGTAGATAATGCCGCGCTGCGCGCGTTCGATGTTGAAATCCGCGTTCTGAATCAGACGCAGGAGGATGTTCTCGACATCTTCTCCCACATACCCGGCTTCCGTCAACGCCGTGGCGTCCGCGATCGCAAACGGGACATCCAGGATCCGCGCCAGGGTCTGGGCCAGATAGGTTTTGCCGCAGCCGGTGGGACCGATCATCAGGATGTTGCTCTTCGTTAGCTCGATCTCGTCGCCGTCCGCGGGCTGGGCTTTCCCCCTGCGCGCGCCTTTGGCGCGAGCTGTCCGCCGTTGCTGACGTTCGCGGGATTCCTGATTGGCGTAGACCCGCTTGTAATGGTTGTACACGGCGACCGCCAACAGCCGTTTGGCACGCTCCTGGCCGATCACGTACTCGTCCAGCGCTTCCTTGAGCGCCGCCGGGGAAGGCAGTTCCTCAAGCGGTGGCGGCGGCGAATCCTCCGGGGCGTTTTCCGTCCCGTCAGCGTGCAGGATCTCGTCGCACAGCGACACGCACTCGTTGCAGATAAACACGCCGGGGCCGGCGATCAGGCGCTCCACCTGGCTTTCGTCTTTTCCGCAAAACGAACACTCGATCCGCATCTGGTCGACACCGGACGAACGGCCGCCTTTTCCTTTGCCGCCTTTTCCGCCCTTGTCTCCGTTGTCAGGCATGTCTTACCCTCTCTTCTCCATGATGTGGTCGATCAACCCGTAGTTGACGGCTTCGTCGGACGTCATCCAGGTATCGCGGTCCGTATCGATCGCGATCTTTTCGATCGGCTGGCCCGTCCGTTCGGACAAGATGGTGTTGAGCCGCTGACGGATGCGCAGGATGTGGGCAGCCGCGATCTGAATGTCGGAAGCCTGGCCCTGTGCGCCGCCGGAAGGCTGATGGATCATGATCTCCGCGTTGGGAAGCGCGAAACGCTTGCCCGGTGCGCCGGCCGCAAGCAGGAAGGCGCCCATGCTGGCGGCCATCCCCATGCAGATCGTCTGGACATCGGGCTTGATGTGCTGCATCGTGTCGTAAATCATCAAACCGGAAGTGATTTCTCCTCCGGGACTGTTGATATAAAACTGGATATCTTTGTCAGGGTCCTCCGCGGCCAAAAAGAGCATCTGCGCGGTAACCAGGCTGGCTGTGACGGAGTTGACCTCCTCACTCAGCATAATGATCCGCTCTTTCAGCAGGCGGGAAAAAATATCATAGGAACGTTCTCCGCGATTGGTTTGTTCTACAACGATCGGTACCAGGCTCATATTCTTGCACTCCTTCCATACCGCAGCGTCGGAGGATCCCCCCGCAGGGGGGGGCCCTGCCATCGCTGCCGACAGGTTGCGTATTTGGATTACAAATACTATACGCCCAATGTCAAAGAATGTCAAAGGCGTATATTTCATCGATCCGCAACGCGTAATTTCGCCCCTCCGGAAAAGGATCCCGGCGGGGAAGCGACCGGCCCGCCCGTGGCGGAAAACCGCTCGTTTCAGGCTTCGGGTTCAGTATCAGGCGCGGGCTCGGACTCCTCGGGTGGCGCGATTGCCGTCGCTTTTTCGGCAAGCATCTCCACCGTTTTGCGGACCGCGATGCTGTCCCGGACGTAGCTGTTTTCGCCAGCGACCATGCGCTCGCGGATGTCGTCGGCCTGGAGACCGTACATTTTGGCCATCCGCTCGACTTCTTCCTCGATTTCCGCATCCGTCACTTCGGACTTCTCCGTCTTGACGATGGCGTCCAGCACCAGATTGGTGCGCACCCGTTCCGCGGCGGATTCGCGGAGTCCCTCACGGAACTCTTCCCGCGTTTTGCCCATGTACTGGAGATAGGTGTCGAGTTCGATGCCCTGATAGCGCATTTCCATCGTTTGGCTTTCGATCATGCTGTCGAGCTCGTTCTCGACCATGACATCGGGCACTTCGACTGTCGCGTTGGCGACCACCGCGCGGACCACGTTGTTTTCAAACTCAGCCTTTGCGCGGGTCTCGGCGCCTTCCGCCCGTTTGGCCCGGATGCTCTCCCGATATGCCTCAAGGGTGTCAAACTCGCTGACATCCTTGGCAAACTCGTCGTCCAGTTCCGGGAGTTCCCGGAATTTGACAGAGTTGATTTTGACCTTGAATACCGCCTTTTTCCCTTTGAGCGACTCGTTGCCGTAGTCTTCGGGGAACGTGACGTTGACTTCGCACTCTTCGCCCGCGGACTTGCCGATGAGCTCTTCCTCGAATCCCGGGATAAATGTTCCGGAACCGATGCGCAGGTCGTACTCGGCCCCTTTGCCGCCTTCGAAAGCGACGTCGTCGACGAATCCTTCATAATCGATGTTGGCGGTGTCGCCGTCCGCAATTGCGCGGTCTTCGACCGGAACAAGGCGGGAGTTGCGCTCGCGCACCCGGTTGATCTCGGCTTCGACTTCCTCTTCGGTCACCGGGTATTCCGGCCGTACGGCCTCGACGCCCATGTACTGTCCGAGTGTCACTTCGGGGCGGACCGTAACCGTCACGGTAAATGAAAGTCCCTTGTCCCCGCCGATCGATGTGATGTCGATCTCGGGACGTGAAACCGGGTCGAGTCCGTGTTCTTCGACCGCCGCCTGATAGGCGGGATTGGCGGCGAGGTCGATGGCATCGTCATACAGGACACCCTCGCCGTAATATTTTGTCACAAGACCCATCGGGGCCTTCCCTTTGCGGAACCCCGGCACTGAAAAGCGCTTTGCGTTTTTCGCATATGCCTTCGCCAATGCCTCGCGGAAATCCTCCGGCGAAACCTCGATGGCGAGTGTCACCACACTGTTTTCTTTTTTCTCCACTGTCGCGCCCATGATTGCCTCCGTAGATCCAGGGGATCCAGATCTTTTTTTTGCATAGTCTTCCAAAATGCTTGAAGAGTATATCACACGCGTGCATGGAGAACAAGCAAAAAGCCCGGCGCACAGGAGCGTCGCAAAGGGCTGGCGCCGTCTTGAAATTTCCGTCAGCCGTGCTATGATGAAAGCGAACAATCGTTCTGTTTCGAAGGGGGCTTCGCCATTGGATCCCGTGGTTTTACATTCCGATCTGAACAATTTTTACGCCTCGGTCGAGTGCCTGCACCGCCCCGACCTGCGCCATCTTCCGGTTGCCGTGGGCGGCGATCCGCTGCTCCGGCACGGGATCGTGCTGGCGAAAAACAACCTCGCAAAGAAGGCGGGCATACGGACGGGAGAAGCGCTGTGGCAGGCCCGGCAGAAGTGTCCCGGGCTGGTCGTCCTCCCGCCCAACTATCCCCTGTATTTGCGCGTCGCGCGCAAAGCGCGCGCCATCTACGCGGACTACACCGACCGCATCGAGCCGTTCGGGCTGGACGAGGCCTGGCTGGACGTCTCGGCCCCCGACCTCACGCCGGAAGGGGCCGCCCCGCTCGCGGACCGCATCCGGGACCGCATCCGGGAAGAGCTCGGCGTCACGGTCTCCATCGGTGTGAGCTACAACAAGATCTTCGCCAAGCTCGGTTCCGATATGAAAAAACCGGACGCGACCACCGCGATCCTGCGGGAGAACTACCGCGATACGGTCTGGCGGCTGCCGGTGGAGTCGCTGCTGTACGTCGGGCCCGCGACCACCCGCAAGCTCCGGCGGATCGGCATCCTCACGATCGGGGATCTGGCCACCCTGGACACCGTCTATCTGCACCGCATGCTGGGCAAGTGGGGCGAGGTCCTCCACCAGTTTGCCAACGGCGAGGACCGCTCGCCGGTCGCGCGGACCGGCGAAGAGGATCCGATCAAAAGCGTCGGCAACAGCACGACGACCCCGCGCGATCTGCAAAACGAAGACGACGTCCGCATGGTGGTCTACGTGCTGGCCGAGAGCGTCGCCGCCCGTCTGCGGGAGCATGGCTTTTTGTCGTGTACCGTGCAGCTGCACGTGCGGGACAATACGCTGGAGTCCTTCGAGCGGCAGTGCCGGCTACCCCGGCCGACCCGGTTGGCCTCCGAGCTCGCGGACGCCGCCATGGCGCTGTTCCGGGACAACTATGTCTGGACCCGCCCGATCCGCAGCATCGGAGTGCGGGCATCCGACCTCCGCGCGGAGAACCTGGGCGTCCAGCTTTCCATGCTGGAAGACGAGCGGCGCCGGCTTCGGCTCGAACAACTCGAGTATACGGTGGACGACATCCGGCGCCGGTTCGGACACGACAGCGTGCAGCGCGCGATGCTGCTGGCGGACCGCCCGCTGGGCGGCATCAACCCCAAGGAGGACCACGTCATCCATCCGGTCGGGTATTTTTAGCGATAGGCGGTCGGAGCACCGGCCGGTCGCGGGCGTTGGGAAGGATTGCGATGAAAGAGCACAGATATGACAATAAGGATAAAATATACATACGGGTCACGGCGGTCTTCCACGAGGACGGCCGCCTGGTGCCGGTCTCGTTTGTCACCGGAGAGGGACGGCGGATCCGCGTCGACCGGGTGCTGGACATCCGCCCGGCCGCAAGTCTCAAGGCCGGCGGCATGGGCATACGCTACCGCTGTGTCGCCTGCGACCGGCTGATCCATCTCTTTTATGAAGAAGACCGGTGGTTTGTGGAAGGAGGCGAGTGGGGACCGTGTGCGGACGATACTCTGTCATGACCGAAGAGGACATCCTCGAGATGCGGGAGATCCTGGAAGAGATCAACCGCCGTTACGCCGGAGATCCCCGGCTCGCGGAACTGCGGACCGGAGAGATCTTTCCGACCCATACGGTTCCGGTGCTCGCGACCGCGCGGGACGGCGGGACGCAACCGGGGATCATGCGCTGGGGTTTTCCAAGACCCCAGGGCAGCGGCGTCGTGATCAACGCGCGGAGCGAAACGGTCATGGAGAAGCGCATGTTCCGTTCTGCTTTTTTCACCCGCCGCTGCGTCATCCCTTCCACCGGCTTTTATGAATGGAAACACGAGCCGGGACGCAAGCAGAAAGACAAAATGTTGCTGCGTCTGCCAGAGCAGCCGATGCTTTACATGGCGGGTCTTTACGGATTTTTCCCCGATGCCCGGGATCCGGACGGCGGAGGCCACACCGGGTTTGTAATCCTCACCACCCAGGCCAACGAAAGCGTCGCTCCGATCCACGACCGCATGCCGCTGGTATTGTCCGCCGACGAGCTGGAGCCCTGGCTGTATACGCGATCGGCCGCCGAAGCGCTGGTCTCCTCCCCTTGCGGGCACCTGCTTTCGGCTGTGCCGGCTTGACACGATCCGGGCACTCTCCTAAAATCTGGATGGCCGCGCGTGAGAACCGGTGCATCATCGGGATCGGCAGCGGCGTTGTTATTTTAGGAGGACAGCGATGGACTTTTTTTCCATCCTACTGGTAGCCGTCAGCCTTTCGATGGACGCGCTGGCGGTCGCGCTATCAACGGGGATGTGTGTAAAAGAAACCCGATTGCGCGACGCGGTTCGGATCGGACTGTTTTTTGGAGGCTTCCAATTCGGGATGCCGGTGGTCGGATGGCTGCTGGGCCGATCCGTCGCTTCCTCCGTCCGACAGGTGGATCATTGGATCGCCTTCGGTCTTCTGCTGTTCATCGGCGGAAAAATGTTGTATGAGGCGGTCCGGGCCCGTATCCGGGACGAGGAGTGCGACATCGATCCCTTGGCCCGCAAACGGCTTTTCACCCTGGCGATCGCGACCAGCATCGACGCGCTCGCCGTCGGCATCGGATTCGCGTTCATCGACGTACGGATCCTGCCAGCCTCTCTGTCGATCGGCATTGTCACGTTTCTTTTGTCCGCGGGCGGATATCTGCTCGGCAAAAAGCTGGGCGTCCTGTTCCGTAAATATGCGGAAATCGCAGGCGGCCTCGTTCTGATCGCCATCGGCATCCGTATCCTGATTGAACACCTGTTGGGTGCCTGACGCGAGCCTGACTTCCTTCTCGCTCTATACGGAATCCACAGGAACATGCCTTGAACGCGGACGCGGATGCAAAAGATTCCGAAAAACCGCGGCAGATCACCCCAACCCGATGTCCGCCGCCACAGCCCGCATGCCCTCGATGGTGTTGTCCACCAACGATTCGACTGTCACACCCATGCGTTCCGCCCCGTCTCGGATCACCTCGCGGGAGCACCCGGCCGCAAACGAAGGC
>JAAYKS010000517.1 GCA_012522285.1 Clostridiaceae bacterium
CCGCTCACCCACATCCGCACCTCCGCGCTGGGGCTCAAAGAAGGCTGGCTCCCCCCGGAGATGCACGAACGGGCCATCGACATGATCACGGACGAGTCGCTGCGGTTGATCGAGATGACCAACGATTTGATCGAGACCGCCCGTCTGCAGTCGGGACCGATGGAACTGCGACTGTCGGTGACGGAGCTGTGTACGCTCCTGCGGGATGCCGCGGAACACTGTCCGGAGCCCGACCAGGTGGTCGTGGATTGCGCCGCCTCCTACCGGGTGAATGTCGACGAGTCCCTCTTCCGCCGGGTCATGACCAACCTGCTGGACAACGCGTTCCGTTATGCCCGCCCACCGGTCGAACTGTCCGGCTGGAAAGAAACCGGCATCTGTCACATCCGGGTGCGCGACCACGGGGACGGGCTCCCGCCGGAAGAAATCGAGCGGATCTTTGAGCGGTTCTACCGCGTCAAAGCACACACGAACCAGCAGCACGGATCGGGGATCGGACTGCATTTTGCCCGCCGTGCATTGGAACTTCACGGAGGAACCATCGAAGCGCGCAATGTACCCGACGGCGGGCTGGAATTCCTGCTGTCCTGGCCGGACACCCTGGACGGATTGTGACCTGATTGCGGATATAAGGAGAATGTGTGCCACCTTTACCTTTGATATACAATACAAAATTCATATCAAATTGATGATTCGTTCATAGGTCTGGACTATTCTTGGAGAGTGGATTATTACATGAAAACAAATCGAAACCGTACGCCCCCGTGGGTAATGATGCTGCTTTTGTTACTTTGCGCCGTATTGCTCGGCGGATGCGGACCCCTCGTACGGATCGAGGAAGTCCACCCCACCGCGCACACGAGCGGTTCCTCCGAGCCGACCGCCCCGTCTACCTCTGCGCCGACCGATCCGACAGCGCCGACAACACCGGTACCCACGTCCCCGTCCGGGACGAACCCGACTGCTCCGACCGGGTCCCCCACTCCGGGATCCACCCGCCCCCAACCGACCGCTACAACCGCACGCACCGAACCGACCGTCCTCCCCACCACCGCCCCGACGTCCGGCACTCCCGGTATCGTGGTCGAATCCGATGAAATCGTTCCAGTGCCCGACAGTCTCATCCTGGATTTCAACGAAGCACTGGACGCGCTGCTTGCCAGCATCGATCAACTGGAAAACCCCGATCCCCCCGCCCTCGAAACCCCTTGATCTGCCGGGAGGCCTTTAGGTTATGAAGTACCGAATAACTCTTCTGCTTTGTCTGTTGTCCTGTGTGACCGGATTGGTTCTGTCGCCTGTCACGTCGTTGGCGGCCCCTCCGACTGTCATTCCCTCTGCCACCGGTGTGGGGCCTTCGTCCGAGCAGCAACTGTTTCTGGAGATGAAAGCCGCCGCCAAACCCTTTCAGGCCGAGATGCGGCTGAACAAGCAGACACTCGAGCAGCTGCAGCAAACACTGACAAGCGAAGTCGCGGCATTGCGGGTCCGGATCGAAGGTCTCCAGGAAATCTCCGTGACCAAGGCGGAAAGCACCCAATTGAGCAGCCACCTGGCCACGCTAAAAGAACTGACCACCAAAATTCAAGACAATGCCGGTATCCTGGGCCAGGAGATGACCCTCCTGAGGGGGTTCACCGAAGACCTCGATCTGGATGGCATGATCCTGAGTTATGAAGACGCGATCGAGGTGCAGAACCAGCGGATCGAGATGGTCACAGACGCGCTGGATCTCGTCCGGGAGATTGCCGCCCCCTGACCCTCTTCTCTCCCCGATACCATCGGACACCTCCTCGCGGGGTGTCTTTTTTTTTGTTGCGACCGGTTTTTCTCCGCGAGATGGTGTAAAATGAAACGTGTTATTTAAACTATTGTTTTAATCATACGTTTGGATCGAGGGAAAAATGGGACGCATTATTCAAACCTTGTTGCACCGCCGCAAGACGGTGCTCGTCGTCGCACTGCTGTTGACGGCGGCAGCCGCGCTGCTGATCCCCACCGTCGCCGTGAATTACGACATGAGCCGCTATCTCCCGCCCGACAGTGCCACCCGGGTGGCCGCGGACCGGATGGAAGCCACGTTTGGCGCGTCTTCGGAAGCGCTGGTCATGACCGGCCCCGGTACCTACGCGGAGGCGGTCGCGTGCAAAGAACGGCTGGCCGCCCTGCCCGGGGTGCAGTCGGTCGCCTTTTTGGACGACCTGACGGACCCGCTCCGTCCCTTGTCGGAAGCCGACCCAACCGCCGTCGGACGCTTCTGGCGAGACGGATACGCCCTGTTCCAGGTCACGTTCCCCTCCTCCGGTTACACCCCCGAAACCCGGGCCGCGCTCGCATCCCTCCGGGAAGCCGCGGGGGAAGAGGCTGCCATCGCGTGGAGCGCCGCCCTGACCGCCAACATGATCGCGGGCTCCGAAAAGGAAGTGCTGCTCCTGATCCTCGCGGTCATCCCGGTGTTTTTGGCGATCCTCGTATCCTTTACGCATTCCTTTGTCGAGGCGGGGTTGTTTTTGCTCGTCACCGGGATCGCGGTGATCATCAACATGGGAACCAATGTGCTGTTTGGAGAGATCTCGTTTATGACCCATCTGTCCGCGGGCGTGCTGCAGCTGGCAATCTCGATGGACTATTCCATCTTCCTGCTCCATCGGTTCAACGAGGAGCGCCTTCTCGCCCCCGATCCCCGCGCGGCCATGGCGCTGGCGGTCCGTCACTCCCTGCCGGCGGTGTCCGCGAGTGCGCTTACCACCGCAGCCGGCTTTCTCGCACTGACCGCCATGCGCTACTCGCTCGGGCGCGACATCGGACTGGTGCTGACCAAGGGGATTCTCCTCAGCCTGATCTCGGTCCTGGTCCTACTGCCTGCGCTGACACTGCTTTGTCTGAAAGGGATCGACCGCACCGGGCACCGGACACTCCTGCCGGGATTCCGCAAGGCGGGCGGCCGACTGCTGCGCGTCCGGGTGTTGCTGCTGGCAGCCTGGGTGCTGGTCGCCGGGATCGCCTGGATGGCCCAGGATGCCAACCGATTCACCTATAGCGAGTCTGCGATCCTCTCCGGCAAAGGCTCGCGCGTCGCCGCGGACGCACAAGAAATCCTGGAGCGGTTCGCCCCCGAAAATCGGGTTGTGGTGCTGCTCCCCGACCCCGGACCCGCCGCCGAAGCCGCGCTTGCGTCGGAGCTCGCGGCTCTGCCCGGGGTCCGTTCGGTCGATTCGCTCTCGATGCTAGCGGATCCGACGC
The DNA here is from genome assembly GCA_012522285.1 of Clostridiaceae bacterium. Classification (GTDB taxonomy): domain Bacteria; phylum Bacillota; class Clostridia; order Saccharofermentanales; family UBA5734; genus JAAYKS01. The sequence continues at coordinate 3,244 of JAAYKS010000517.1, forward strand.
TGCCGCGCAGCCTGCTCCCGGACCGATTGACCGGGGCCTTTTCCGCGGACGGATGGGCCCGGCTGGGGGTCACCACCGAGACCGGCGAGGAATCCGCGGCCGCCTTTGCGGTGACGGATGCCATCCGGGAACGCGTGGAGACCGCGACCGGGGGCACAGGACTGCTGCTCGGCGCGACCACTGCGATCCAGGAAATCCGCGAGGTGGTGGAATACGATTATGGCATCGTCACCCTGCTGTCCATCGGGGCGGTGCTCGCCATCCTTTTCCTCACCTTCCGTTCGGTGATTCTTCCCTTTGTGCTCGTTCTCGTGATCGAGTCCGCAGTCTGGATCAACATGGCGGTTCCCTATTTCAACGGCACGGCACTGAGTTTTGTCGGTTACCTGATCGTCGGCGCAATCCAGCTGGGAGCGACCATCGACTTTGCCATCCTGCTGACCAGCCGGTACGTCGAAGCCCGTAAAACGGTCGGCCGGAACGACGCCGTCCGCGAGGCGGTGCGAAACGCGGGCGGTTCGATCCTGACCTCCGGAGGGATCATGGCCGCAGCGGGGTTGACCGTCGCTTTTGTCTCGCGCATCGAGGGCATCCGTGAAATCGGGCGCCTGATCGGGCGCGGATCCGCGGTGAGCGCGCTACTGGTCCTGTGTGTACTCCCGCTGCTCCTCCATCTTCTGGATCGACCGATCCGCGCCACCACCTGGGCGCTTCGCCCCTCCCACCTCCCGACCCCCTCCACAGAAAGGAAGGATCTTTCATGAAATCGACCATTCGCCGTCTGGCCCTGTTCACACTGGTATTGTCCCTCCCGCTCCTGTCCGGCGCGGCCATGCTCTCCTGCGCGGACCCCGCCGCTCCCGCCGCGGATACCACGTCACCGCGCGCTGCGGATGTTACGCCGGCGATCCCTTTGGCTGCCGGTGACCCAACCCCTGAAAAGGATGAGACCGTCTACGTCTCGCTTGCGCTCTCCGGCGAGGTCGAGCGCATCGAGGTGGTCAACCGGCTCTATGGGATGGCCGGAACCTGGATCGAACCGGATCCCTATCTCACGCTCGAAAGTCTGACCGATGGCATCCAACCGGTTCGGGAACCCGGAAAAATGCGGGTCGAGTGTCCGGAAGGAGTAGACGTGTATCTGCAAGGTACGCTCGATCCCGCCACTCCGCTCCCGTTTGGCGTGGAGATCACCTGGCTATTAGACGGCGAGCCGGTCCCTGC
>JAAYKS010000518.1 GCA_012522285.1 Clostridiaceae bacterium
CCGCGGACGGCCAATCCCTTGTCGTTGAGGTAGTTGGTCACAGCCTGGGCCGCGGTCGTGCGGCTGGCGGAGAACTGCGTGTGCCCGAACGAATCGCTGGTCCGGCCGATGTCGCCGACGTCAAAGCCCTCGCCGACCACGACAATACAGCGGCCGCTCCGGCGAAGCTGGGCATTGACGTTTTCGTACAGTTGCTCGATGGTCAAGCCGGCTTCCGCAAGATAGATCTGGAGCGGCATTTCGCGGTTCGGATCGGCCAGGCGGGCGGCTGCCGGGATAAACCCGATCTTGCGGCCCATAGCCTGTAACACCAGCACCGGATCCGCCGGGCTGGAACCCCGGTTTTCCTCCTCCGCATTCTGGACGACATTCATCCAGTACCGGGCTGTACTGCCGTATCCGGGGGTATGATCGATCAGGCGGAACGCGTCGTCTCCGACGTCGTTGTCGATGGTTTTGGGGACTCCGGTCGCAACCAGATCCAGCCCGTGCTCCGCGGCCAGCCGGCTGATTTTGTGCGCGGTGTCCATCGAGTCGTTGCCGCCGATATAGAACAAGTATCCAATGTCATGGGCGCGCAGTACCTCTACGACACGATCGAAATCCTCGGTTTGCGCGGGTTTGAGTTTGTACCGGCAGGTTCCGATTGAACCGGCGGTGGGGGTGGTGCGCAGCAGTGCGATCTCGTCGGCCGGCTGTGCGGACAGGTCGAGCAGTTCCTCGCGCAGGATGCCCTCGACTCCATGGTATCCGGCATAGACTTTCCCGAACACATCAGGATACAGGGCACAAGTCTCGATGACACCTCGCAGGGAATTGTTGATGACCGGTGTCGGGCCGCCGGATTGGGCGACGACGACATTGCGGGCGGTGGACATAGGTGAAAGCACCTCCGTTCGTGTTGGGGTTTGGATGTTGGCAGGGAGCGCCCGGGGGGATATGGATCCCCTATGGGAATTGACGCCAGTATGTCCATTTTACCGTACTTGTGCGCCCCCCGGGCCTGCTGCACCGCCAAGCCGCGAAAAAACAGAGAATGGAGGGGAGCGCATGGGCGGCACATCGGATGTCCGGATGGATTCCGGTTCTGTGCGACAATCTGTATAATGATTGTGAAATTCGACAGTCGACAAGGGAGGACACCTAAGATGATCCGTAGAGCCGAGGATATGACCAGTGAAATCAAGGAAGCCCTTCGCGGCGGCCGTGGCAGCGTACAGCTGACGACACTGCTGCATCCGGGCGAATACAAAGGCAAGGCCCGTATGGTGGCTCGCATCACCCTCGAACCCGGTTCTTCTATCGGATCCCATGTACACGAGGGAGAAGAAGAGATTTTTTACATCCTCAACGGGTCGGCCGACTTTGATGACAACGGCGAAGTCAAGCGGCTCGAATCAGGCGATGTGTGTCTCACCACGGGGGGACAACGGCACAGCATCGCGAACGCGGGGGATACGACGCTCGATCTGCTCGCGACCATTCTGCTGTACTGACACCCGCGCACAAGCCGTCTCGTCGGCATCCGACTGGAGGAATTCCCATGCCCACACGCCATGTCCAAATCGCGATGTATTCCAACGTCAACGGAGTCGGCCGGCTGTTCGGCGGCCGGCTGATGGAGTGGGTGGACATCGCGGGAGCGGTGGAGGCGCGCCGGTACGCGCATTCAGATGTCACATTGGCCGCGGTGGATTCACTGGAGTTTTTGGCACCGGTACAGTTGAACGAGGTGGTCGCGCTGGAAGCCGAGGTCACGTGGACCGGCAGGACCTCGATGGAGATCCGCGTGGATTCATATGTGGAACGCCTGGACGGCTCGCGCCACCAGGTCAACCGAGCCTATCTGATCTATGTGGCGGTCGATCCCGACGGCCGCCCCGTCTCGGTTCGTCCTTTTGAACCTGCGGACGGGCGGCAACGTGCCGAGTGGGAAGAAGCCTGCGGACGCAATGCCGCCCGCAAAGCGCGCAGACAACATCAGGGACCATCTGCCGATCGGGCGTGACAGGGAGAAGAGGCATGAAAAAAAGAGAACAACTGCAGTTGCCGCTGCAGGAGTACCCGCAGAGCGGCAGCCGCATCGGGCGTGCGTTTCGACAGAACAAGACCCTTCTTTACGCATTCCTGTTCCCGTTTATTCTTACCTATATCGCTTATCTGACCCGGTTGGTGTATCCGGTCGGGAACCGGTGCATTCTGACAATCGACCTGTATCACCAATATGCGCCGTTCTTGTCCGAACTGTATGAAAAACTGTCGGGATTCGACAGTCTGCTCTACTCCTGGAACGCGGGGCTCGGACTCAACTTTCTGGCTTTGTCTGCCTACTACCTGATCAGTCCGTTCAACCTGATTCTGCTGCTGTTTCCCCGGGCCAACCTTCCCGAGGCGATCGCATTCATCCAGGTTTTAAAGGTCGGACTGTGTTCCCTGACGATGGCGTGGTATCTGCGCCGCAAGTTCGGCCGTGACGGGATGGGACTGGTTCTGTTCGGGACCTTGTTTGCGCTCTCCAACTATGTGCTTTCGTATTCCTGGAACGTCATGTGGCTGGACGGAGTGCTGATGCTCCCCGTGGTCGCGTTCGGGCTGGAAGAGATGATCGCCGGACGCAGATACATCCGGTATGTCGTGGCGTTGGCGCTGACGATCACCTTTTGTTACTACATTTCCTGGTTCATCTGTCTGTTCCTGGTCATCTACTTCTTTGTCGCGTATTTCTCCCGCTATCCCGCGCTGCGGTTTGGGTTATTGGTGCGCAAAGGACTTAAATTTGCCTTTTTCTCCCTGCTGGCTGCCGGATTGTCTGCGGCAGTGGTGCTGCCGACCTATACCGCACTGAAGCTGACGTCTGCCGCCAACGACGTGGCTCCCTCCACCTGGAGCTTGACCTTCAACCTGTTTGATTTTTTGACGAACCATCTGCTGGTGGTGCCGCTGCACATCCGTGACGGGCTCCCCAACATCTACAGCGGGCTAGCCCTCCTGTTGCTGGTTCCTTTGTATTTCTATATACCCTCCATTCCGACCCGGTCAAAAATAGCGCACTTGTTTGGCCTGCTGGCACTGTTTTTCAGCTTTGGCGTCAACCAGCTCGACTTCTGGTGGAACGGCGGGCATTATCCCAACCAGCTCCCGTACCGGTATGCGTTTGTCTATGTTTTCCTGATTTTGTCGATGGGGTATCCCGTATTTTTGCGACTGCGCGAGGTACCCTCCCGTATCATTTTGGGGATCGGTATGGCCGCGGCCGGGTTTGTGGTGCTGGCGGACCGCCTTGGCGCGGACGTCATGGACACCGCGACCGTTTACCTGAGCTTGGTGTTCCTGGTGCTGCTGGCTGCGGCATTTGCGTACGCACGCAATGTGAAGCATCCGCGTGAACTGCGTGTCACTGTACTCGTGAGCGTGATGGTGGCGGAAATTCTTGTCAACACTTTTGTATCGATCGACCTCCTGGACCGGACGGAGTATTACTCGATCCGCGACGGATTTGTGGAGGATCGGGTCCGGATCATCGATTTGATGGATCGCGTCGAAGCCGACGGGAGCGGGGATTTCTACCGGGTGGAACTGCTGGAGCCGCGTACGGTCAACGACACTGTGCTGCACAGTTACCGGGGGGTGTCGGTGTTCGCATCCACTGCCTATCTCGAGACCACCCGGGTTATGAAAGCGCTCGGGCTCCACAACAACGGCATCAACAGCTACCGATACTCGGACGCGTCCGCGGTGCTGGAGTCCATCCTTGGCATCCGCTATCTGGTCGGGAAAGATGCCTCCTACTCGCGCTCCACCATGGAACCCTGGATGACCGAGGGGGAACACACGGTGTTCCGCAATCCGTACGCGCTGCCAGTTGCCTTTATGGTCGGCGCCGAAATGGAGTACTGGAATCTGTACAAGGATCCGTTTTACGTCCAAAACCAGTTTATTGAACTGGCGACCGGCATCAAGGAGGTACAGATTCCGCTGGACACCGAGATCGTAACGGAGTCCAATCTGACCATGACGCGCGGTTCCGACAGGAATACCTATTCCTATACAAAAATCGGGTCCGGGAGTTGTACGGCGACGCTGTCCTTTACGGTTCCCGCCACCCGGGAAGTCTGTTTCTACCTCGACGCGAACCAGCTCGACTTCAATACCGAAGTGCGATTTGGGGAGAACGACGCGACGCTTCGAACCTATGACCTGACCCGGCCGTACATGGTGGATCTGGGTCTGGTGCAGGCCGGTACGGTCGTTGAGGTCAAAATGACGTACAAAGATGTGGCGAGCGGACAGGTCAAACTGTATCCTGCCATGCTGGACGAACCCAAGTTCAAGCAGGCCATGGCGCTGCTCGCGGAGCAGGGGTTGGATGTCGACCATTTTTCGGATACCCGGATCTCTGGAACCGTCGACGTGCGGGACGCGGGGACCCTGTTCACGAGCATCCCGTATGACAAGGGATGGACGGTACGGGTCGACGGTGTCGAGCAGGAGACATCCGCCTTTGCGGACGGATTGCTGTCCGTGGAGCTGGAGCCGGGCCTCCATCAAATCGAGATGCGCTATCTGCCTTCTGGTTTGCGGGACGGACTGATGGTGAGCGGCGCTTCATTGGTGCTGCTCGTCGTGGCCATTTTACTCCTGCATCTGATCATCCGCCGGCACCCGCCCG
>JAAYKS010000519.1 GCA_012522285.1 Clostridiaceae bacterium
AAATGTCGGAGGGTCCGACAGGTTTCATCCAGGGAAATACAGCCATCCTGGGTCATGGATATGGACAAGGAAAACACCTCAATACTCTTTGAAAATGAATACCCCCATGATACCAGAAAGCGAGGGGGGTGGAAAGAAATCGAAGGCGTCAGGCGAGGGGTTTGAGCGCTTCCGCCTCCTGCCGGATTCGATAGCGTGCCAGTTCCTTTTTGCGCAGCGGCCCATCCGGTACCAGCCTGTTCAACAGGGAGTGGAACGCAGTACCGTGATTCATATGGACTAGATGACAGAGTTCGTGCGCCACGATGTATTCCAACAGCCGCAAGGGCAGCCGGGAGCAGGCGTAGTTGATCGATATGGTTCCGCGGGTGGAGCAGGACCCCCAGCGGGAGCGCTGGCTCCGAAGGGCGATCCGATACGGGCGGCGTGTTCCGGGCAAAAGGCCGGTATACCCCTCCGCCATTTGTTCCACCTCACGCCGGAATCGCCGCTGCTCAACAAGATCCGGCCGTTCACGCTCCACCCAGAGACAGGAGCGCGAACGCTCTGCCGCCCGGCGGACCCAGTCCGATCGCTTGTGCAAAAAAGCGGTCGCCTGCCTTTCGGAATGTCCCGCCGGTGAGCGGATCTCCAGCCACCCCTCCGCGTGCAGCACCAATCCGATGGTTCTGCGCGCACTGCGGGTCCAGATGACCGGAAACCCTTCAAAATCATCCAACCGGCTCTGACGTGGATTCACGACGCTGTTGTCTCCGGAGAAGGAGCATGTCCGTTTTGGATGCACAACAAGGCGCGTTCGCGGGCTTTCCCCCCGGCATCCAATTGACTCCGAATAAAATCGGGGTGTGAGGCGAAAAATTCCCGCATGAACCGGAGCGGGTCCTGGTTGAATGATCGTACGGTCTCCAACTGCCCACCGGACAGTACACCGGCCTCGTGGGCAGCCGCAAACAATGCGTCGTCCACCTCCGCCAGCACATGCAAGGCGACCGCTTCCTGCTCCAAATGGCGCCGGCCATCCTGCTTGCGGTCGAGTACGGCCATGGCGGCCGGCATGGAGATGCCGAGCCCGCGGACAGCCGGCAACCAGGATCGGGTGAAACTGGCCGCCTGGGTGACGATGTCCGCGATGTGGAGAGTGCGCAGACCGGCCAGGTCGCCCGCCGTAACGGGCTCGACCCTGCGAGCCCCCTCCCCTTCCGGTCCCGACCATACGCGGGTTCCGTCTTTGAAAATGGACAGATGCGGTTTGTCGATCAACCGGGCGACCGGGAGGGAGAAGAAAAAGTCACGGCGTTCCCCACCCGATATGAGATCCACGTCGATCGTTTTGGCGATCCGGACCATCGCGTCGATCACTTGCCGGTATGTGGCGTCATGTGCGTATTGGCGCATGAGGTCTTCGCCCAGCTGTTGCGCAAAGGTCAGCCGATCCTTCGCGGCAAGGGTTTCAATCCGTTCCAGAAGGAGAGATGCGGCCTGTTCGCCCCCGTACAGGAAATGGGTGTTGATATAGTACGGCCCGATGGTTCCGGACGTGTACCAGAACGGCCGGTCCGGTTCCGCGACGCGGATGGCTCCGGTGGCAAACAACGCTCCCTGGATCATGGTGCGGTCATCCATTGTCTGACTCCTTTTTTCTACTCCCAGCGGCGAGCGGCTCCGATCAAGTCGCGAATGGCTGTGATGTTGTTTTCTTCCATATACTTTTCGATATTTTCAATGATGTCTTTACATGCGGTCGGCTTAACCAGATTTGCGCTCCCAACCTGGACCGCGGTCGCCCCCGCCAGGATGAATTCGATCGCGTCTTCTGCCGACTGGATGCCTCCGATCCCGATGACCGGGATGCGTACCGCATGTGCGACTTCGTACACCATCCGGACAGCGACCGGCTTGACCGCAGGCCCCGACAGCCCGCCCGTGTTGTTGGCAAGCAGCGGACGGCGCGTGTGAATGTCGATTTGCATTCCAAGCAGGGTGTTGATCAGACATATCGCGTCTGCCCCCGCGTTCTGGGCGGCTGTCGCGATTTCATCCACATGGGTCACATTGGGTGTCAGCTTGACCCACAGAGGCTTGGCGGTGGCAGTCCGTGCGGCACGGACGACCTCCCTGACTTGTTCGGGGTCCGTGCCGATGCTCATGCAGCCGCTTCGCACATTGGGACAGGACAGGTTGAGTTCGATGGCGGCAATGTCGGTCTGGTCGAGTTTTTGGCAGAGAATGACATAATCTTCCACACAATGTCCTGCCGCGTTGACGACAACCGGGATGCCGAGGGAGAGCATGAACGGGAGTTCATGTCGGACAAACGCCTCCATTCCGGGGTTCTGGAGCCCGACGCTGTTGAGCATCCCGGACGCCGTTTCCGCGACACGCGGAGGCGCGTTCCCTTCCCGGGGCAGAGGGGTCAGCCCTTTGGACACAATTCCCCCCAATTCCCGGATGTCCCAGATGGCTGCCATCTCGCGGCC
>JAAYKS010000520.1 GCA_012522285.1 Clostridiaceae bacterium
GGTTTAGATATGAGCTTGTTCATAAGGGAATTGGTAACCGCCCTGCGGCTGAATGCAAAGACTATATCTTCGGTATGACCGCGCTTGGAGTCTGCCAAGATACCATCCACGAAACCCAGCTCGATTGCCTTGTTCGCATTCATCCAGGTTTCACCGTCCATGAGATGCGATATTTTCGCTCTCGACTGCCCAGTCTTTATTTCATAGGCGTTGATGATGGATTCTTTGACTTCATCCAGCATGGCGATGGCTTTTTGCATTTCCTCGGTATCGCCGATTGCGATTGACATCGGATTGTGAATCATCAGCAGCGACGTTGGAGCCATAAGCACCTCGGTTCCCGCCATTGCGATTACCGAAGCCGCGCTCGCTGCCAAGCCGTCAATTTTCACGGTGACATTGCCGGTGTAGTCCATGAGCATGGTGTAAATTTGTGAAGCCGCAACGCAGTCACCGCCGGGAGAGTTAATCCACACGACGATATCGCCGCTGCCGGAAAACAGTTCATCCTTGAACATCCGAGGAGTGATTTCGTCATCCCACCAGCTTTCGTCCGCAATAGTTCCGTCAAGGTAAAGGGTGCGGACGCCTGATTTCTCAGCTTGGTCCCAGTTCCAGAAGTGCTTATTGCTTGCTCTGCCGAGGGGCTTGCTTGGGCTTACTGCCCGAATTGTCTTGTCCATCTGAGGTTTCCTCCGTTTCTGTTGAAGTTGTATATGCAAACGCACCTGCGTCCTGCAATTTGGTCATCGCTCCGTTTATAAGGTAAAGGTCGCCGCCGAGCTCCGACGGTATCCGGTCGAGGTTTTCAAGCTGTCTGATATCGTTGGCAGACATCCAGCCGTTCTGCCGCGCTGTAGCATAGCCAGTCATGCGGCTTGCGTAATCTCCACGAAGAAGTCCGTCGACATTAAACTTGGTGAACACATCTTTTTTTTCGCTTTCGAGTAGGAGCGACTTGTTCATTGCCTGTTCCCAGCGAATGACCCACGGATCGAGCGTGTATTTCACAAACTCAAGCGATTGCTGCTCAATATTGCTGAACGAGGATTTCTCGAGATCCGCCAACATATGGGGTGGAACCCTGAAAATTAGAGCTATCACATTGATCTGAAATTTCCGCGTCTAAAGGAATTGCGCCTGTCCCGGTGAGATGGCGATAGGAGTCTATTTCAAGCCCTCTTCCAGCACGGCGATTTTGTTGCTGTTTGAGCTACCGCCGAAAGTGGACTGCCAGCTTTGCCGTATTCGCTCCGGGTCTTTTATCGTGCCGGGGTGCTCGAGGACGCCGCTTGGTGCAGCTCCGTTAGCGAAGAATTTTGCTCCGTATTCCTCGGCGGCAATAGCGAGTCCCACGGCGTTTTTCGCCATAGCAATCGGCGAATACCCCACAAGTCCGTCGAAGCCCAGACCAAGAATGTGCAGTACATCACTTGGCGCGAGGATAACATCGCTTGGCTTGTTCCTGCTGACCTCCGGCGGATCGTCGCTGCTTTTTCTGTAGCGGTAAAACAGCCGCCCTTGTGAATCCCGGTCAACAGTCATGCGGTCGGGCATGAGGGGATACAACGCCACGACCTCGCCACGGGCATTTCGTATGATCTGCGCGTAGGCGTTGCCCGTCAGCAGCAGATGGTTCATCATAGTCTCGCGAAAAACAAACGACGTCATCTCCGGATTTGGTTCGTCGTGCAGTACATGCCATAGCGGGTGATCGAGATGTTTGTCTTTGCTACCGTCGTCCCCGTATTTATACACAAACAGCGGTAGCCCCGCGATTGCTTCGGATAATATGCGGACGCAGGAGTAAACCGCTGTCATCTGCATAGCCGTTCTTTCATTGACAACCTTGCCGGAGGACGCGCCGCCCCATAGAAAGCTGGTGCCGCCGCCTAAGTTGTTAGGCTTGTCGCGGGCTTTGAATATTCCTTGAAAGATGTTCATAGGCAGTTACCTCCAATTAAAAAACGAGCAGACCGCGTGTGTCATACACGCTCTCGTCCGTATCGTTGCCGCACCGAATCGCCCGGTCAAGCGCCATTATTGTGGCGACCGCGCCGTCGATTTTCTCGGTGGATTTTTCCTTGTCCGCCTTGATGTTGCCTGCGGGGTCGGTTCGGATGAAAATATTGTCCATCATCCAGCGGAGTACCGGATGCCCGCCGTGGGCGAGCTTTTCTTCCAACGTCAGCTTCATCAATTCCTTAGTCGGCGGAGACATATCCTTAAAACCTTGTCCAAAGGGAACAACCGAAAAACCGAGCGTTTCAAGATTCTGCGTCATTTGGACAGCGCCCCAGCGGTCGAAGGCAATTTCTCGGATGTTATATTTCTCGCCGAGGGTTTCGATGAAGGTTTCTATATAGCCGTAATGCACCACATTGCCCTCGGTGGTTTGAAGAAAACCCTGCTTTTTCCAGACATCGTAGTTTACATGGTCTCTGCGCACACGCAATTCGATGTTATCCTCTGGTATCCAGAAGAAGGGCATTACGCTGTATTTATCTTCTTCATCCAATGGAGGGAACACAAGCACGAACGCTGTAATGTCGGTGGAGGACGAGAGGTCAAGACCTCCATAGCAGACGCGCCCTTCAAGCGACTTTTCATCCACGGTAAACGCGCAGGCATCCCACTTATCCATTGGCATCCAGCGCACAGCCTGTTTAACCCATTGGTTCAGCCGGAGTTGCCGGAAGCTATTCTCCTCGGCGGGATTCTGCCTTGCTGATTCAAACGCTGCTTTGACTTTATCCATGCCCACCGTGATTCCGAGTGA
>JAAYKS010000521.1 GCA_012522285.1 Clostridiaceae bacterium
CCCACCCGCTGCCCCACATACGGATCGTCGGATTGCACCCAGCGGTAGACAGGGTCGTCGGGCGGCGCGTCGAACACCTGGGGGACCTCAAACTGCGCAAAGGCAACATCCGAAGGATAGCGTGCCAGGAGCGCGCGCACGTCCTGCTCGCACTCCCCGAACACCTCGGGATGCGCCCAGAAGTCCAGTATCACCGGCACCCGGCCGGCCGCTCCCCTGCCCTCGATGACTCTATTCATCTGCTCTCTGGTCAACGGAATGCGCTTCACAGGTCGGCTCCTTACGTATCGAGCGGTTCGATTTCAAACCGATGGAAGGTCACGGTTCCGTTGCCGTACGCGAAGAGCGCCGGGAACATCATCGACCCGCGGACGCCCCTCGGGATTTGCGCCAGCGAACAGATGTGCTCGATGTTGAAACTGGGGATCAGCTTGGTCCAGGTCTCGTGGTCCGGACTGAACCAGCAGCTCACGATCTGGTCCCGGACGGTCAGCCGGACGTAGATCTGGTCCCAGAGGTACTGCTTGCCGTTGTACCGGCGTGTGAGGTTGTGGTGATTGCAGTTGAACACCCAGGTGTAGTCATCCTTGAGCGCGAACCCGACACTGTGGTTCGGATTGTAGACCATGGCGATCCCGCCGCCGGCACCGTTGCCCACCGTCATGTGCGCGGTGATCTGGAAATCGCGGTAGACCGCGCTGTAAGCCATGATGCCGTCGGTGTCGTGCAGCGATTTTCCGCTGCCTTGGACGAGCCATCCGTCCGCGACCGGCTGCATCCGTTCCCTCATCTTGCCGGTATAGATCCACTGTCCGGGCAGATCCTCGTGGGGAAACACCACGCTCGTCGGATACCCATGCAGCACCGCCTTCCCGCCCTTGGGCGCGGGCAGCGGGAGGTCGGGTGAGCTCCAGAAGGGGATGCGGTACCAGCCGTCCTCAGTCCATTCGACCGGCTCCATCAGCATCATGCGGCCCTGGTTGTATCGCTCCTTCAGGTACCCGTGATAGGGCATGTACCAGGAGCCGTCCGGAGCTTCGACCAGCATCCCGTGTCCCTTGCTGTGCCACTTCTCCTCCCGGGAAAAGGTCCTCCGGAGCGGATTGTAGGGAGAGGGCTCCCACGGGCCGTCCGCGTTGCGCGAGCGGTAGGAGAAGATCGCATGGCAGGTGGGCGGGCCCGAGGTGCCGCCGGCCGCGAGGGTCAGATAGATCCACCCGTCCTTTTTGGTAAACCGCGGACCTTCGGTGTACGTCCCCTGGATCTCCCAATCGTCGGGAAACACCTCGTCAGCTAGCACCCGTTTCCCGGGTCCGGCAAAGTGAAGTCCGTCGTCGGTGAGCGGGAAGCACACGTTGTCGGACATGTAGAGCCAGCGCTTGTTCTGGAAATCCACGACGTGCCCCGGATCCACCAGCTCCCGGTCGTTGTTCAGGTTGAAGGCGGGGCCGACGAAAAAGGGACCGTCCCACGTGCCGGACCGGATGTCTTTCGTCGTCAGAACCCAGACGCTGGAAGACTGGTAATCCTCCTCGTCTCTCCTATACGGATTGATGTTGTAGATGTAGTAGGTGTCCCCCACTTTACACAGTTCCGACGCACCGCCCATGGGGTACGGGATTTCATACAGCGGCTCCCAGCGCAGCAAATCCTGTGAATGCCATAACAAGGGCTGGGAACAATGCACCAGGTAATAGTCCTCCCCGTCCTTCAGGATGCAGGGATCCGGGTAATCTCCGTGGAGGATGGGGTTCATGTAAGTGCCGTTCCCCAGGTCTGAACAATAGGTGCGGTCCGACATGGCGCGTTTCTCCTCTCTGTCCACTCGCGTGACAAAACCAATCCTTTCCCTCTATTGTACGGCTAAATCCAGCGGGTACCGCACTTGGAAAAGGGGCTGCCCCGCAGCAGTGCACAGATGTGTACCACTTGAAAGGCAGTCCCCTTGTCACTTCGTTGCTTGCCGTGTGAATCGCCCGGATGCGACCCAACTAAGACAGTTGCTTTACTGCTGCGACTTTCTCCAGGTGTACTGAGACTCGTAACCGAGCAGCTCCTTTGCTTTGCGGATCGACAAGAGTCCCTCGTGTTCTCCCAGATTCTCCGTCATGTCCCGCAGATACGGGAAGGCGCGGTCGTAGAACGACTTGGAGTCGGGTTTGAAACGGGTGTCGGTCGCCACGTTGAACGCCTCGTACTTTTTCAGCGTGTCCGAGCCGATTTTTTTGAGGGAAAGCCCGGTAAAATACGCGATATCGCGCGCGTCCGCATACTGGTAGGTGTCGCCGGTGATGACACCGCCTTTAGGCTCCTGGTAGTCCATCCCGAACTTGTAGAAACTCTTGTGCATCTCCGAATTCTCGTAATAGACGCCCAGAAGACGCATGGCGATCATGTTGATGCCATACGCGCGGGAAAATGCCTTCATGGTCTCTTCGCCGAGGTACTTGGACAGCGAGTAGGTGTCTTCCGG
>JAAYKS010000009.1 GCA_012522285.1 Clostridiaceae bacterium
GCCCCGGTCCGGGCCACCCGGACGTGTGGGGCTGCTCCCCGAAGGGGAAGTGCATCTGCGCCGTGGTCTTTTCAAAAAACGGATAGGCTTTTTCCAGCAGCGGGAGAGGCTGGATCAGGTTGAGCATGCGCAACCCCCGGATACTGGCAAATCCTTCCCACTGGTGATGGGCATTCGCGCAGCAGTGGAGCCCCATGCCGCCGTACCGGTCGGACAGGAACTGGAGTGAATCCAGACAAAATGTGCGGAACTGCGCGGGACTGATCGCTCCGACTTCGTCTTCCGAAAGCGTCACGCCGCCCTCCATGTAATAATCCGGGTAATGCGCGATGTAGGAGTGCCCGTACCGGCGGAACCACTCATCCAGAAACGAAGTCAGAACGGCACGTGTCATACCAACCAGTTCCTGAACCGCTTCCGGCTCATCGATCAAGGCAATCAGAAAGTCTTCCTTTTTCCAGATGAGTGCCGCGATGTCAAAAGGACTCTGGATGTCCGGGAGATGAAGGATAGCGTCATGGCCGACTCTTTCCCGGAGCCGGTCCGTCTGTTCGAAAATCTCCCCGAGCGGCCCCTCTGTGATCGACGGCAACCGGAGACGGGCTACATCCCCGGCCTGCTCGATCGCAGGGAGTGCATAGGGCATGTTGTCTCCCGGATACGCGACTTTGCAGCCAAAGGCTGCAGCGAATATTTCTGTTCCCGTATGAAGGTTTGCGGCGGGGACCCGATCGTCGTCGAGCCATTGGGCGGTTTCAAGTTGGCGCTCATAGAGTGAAACCGCCCAGTCCACACGCGCGTCCCAGCGATCGGGATATGGCCAGGGGCGGAGTCCGTAATCATACAGAACCAATGCGAGACGGTTGACGGGTGACGTGAGATCCTGAAAATCGATCCAGGTCTTGCGCCTCTGAGCCAGCGTTCTGAACATGTCTGCTTCCACCTTTCGATCGGGTTGGAATCATTATATCGGACATTCCGTGCGATCGGAGCGGTTTGTCGGAACCGGATGGGTATGATACGCTTCTATCAGAAAAGAAACCAAAGGGAGGAAGGGCATGCGCCTTTGGACGGATAAGCTTTTGGAAGTGGTGCGATCGGTGTTTCCGATCGCGTTTTTAGTGCTGGTGGTCGGATTGACCGTTGTGCCGCTGGACGGGACTCAGTTTTTCCGCTTTTTCCTCGGTACCTTGCTGATCGTCGTCGGCATGACCGTTTTTCTGGTCGGGGTCGATCTGGGCGTGACGCCTGCCGGTTCCCGGCTGGGAGAGGCGATCATCCGTCGCAACCGTGCCTGGATCGTGGTAGGCGCGGGTCTGCTGCTCGGGTTCCTGGTGTCAGTAGCGGAACCGGATTTGCACATCCTGGCCGATCAGGTCGAGTCAGTGACCGCGGGATTGCTTGGAAAATGGGATATCGTACTTGTCGTTTCCGTGGGCATTGCCGCCTTGCTGGTCAGCGGACTGCTACGCATTCTATATGGCGTACCGACCTATCTTGTACTGACGGGATTGTACATGCTGATCTTCATCCTGTCACTGTTGAGTTCATCCTCCTTTCTTGCGATCGCGTTTGATGCTTCGGGAGCGACCACCGGTGCGATGACGGTTCCTTTTATTCTGGCGATGGCGTTGGGTATCGCGCAACGCCGGAAGGACGGAAAGGCATCGGAGAAAGACAGTTTCGGATTGGTGGGTATCGCATCGGCAGGCGCTATATTGGCGGTGCTGGTGATGGGTTTGGCCGCGGGGACCGGCGAACTCGCAGGAGAGGCTGTTTTGCCCACGAACGACCCCCAATCCACCGGCGTTCTTTTTATAAGCGAAATCCTGCACCAGATGCGTGAATCGGTGTTGGCGATTTCGCCTATATTTGCAATTGTATTGATCGCCCAGCCACTGTTCTTGAAAATGCGTAGACGATCCTTTTCACGGCTGGTTCGCGGATTTGGTTTCGCTTATGTGGGGTTGGTGCTGTTTTTTACCGGTGTGAACGCGGGCTTCATGGAAGTCGGGCGGGAAATCGGATCGAGACTGGCCATGCGTGACGGTAAACTGCTGCTGGTCGGTGTGGGATTCGTGATCGGCCTGCTGACCATTCTGGCCGAACCGGCCGTGCACGTCCTGACTCGACAAATTGAAGAGGTCACCAGCGGGTCGGTCCGCCGGCAGGCGGTTTTTGTCGCTCTGTGTCTCGGTGTGGGCATCGCGGTCGGGTTGTCGGTATTGCGCATCTTGCTTCCCGGGCTGCAATTGTGGCATATTTTGCTGCCCGGGTATGCCATCGCGCTGGTGTTGGCACATCTCGGATCCAAGTTGTTCGTCGGTATGGCGTTCGATGCGGGCGGGGTGGCTTCCGGTCCGATGACCGCCACGTTTGTGCTGGCATTTGCGCAAGGCGCCGCGGACGCGGTCCACAGCGCCAACGTGCTGATCGACGGATTCGGTGTCATCGCGCTGGTCGCGCTGACACCGATCATCACTCTACAGGTACTCGGGATCCTGTACCGGCGGAAGACCGGAAAAAAAGGGGGTGGACACATTGCCGGGCAATAACGCTGTCAGGGATTGTGAAGTATTGTTGCTGACTGTCATTGTCGACCGCGGCAGCGGCAGCCGGGTGTTGCGCGTCGCGCGCGAGGCAGGCATATCCGGAGGCACCATACTGCTCGGACACGGCACGTACGGGCGCGGTGGTCTGGAATGGTTTGACGATTATGAAAGCCGTAAAGAGATCGTGCTCATGATCGGATACGCGGACATCCTGATGGCCGGTATAGATCGGATCAGCCGCGTAATGCGCCTGGACCGTCCGAATCACGGCATCGCTTTCACAATGCCGGTTGCCTCTCTGACTGGATCAACAAGTTGCCATATAGGACCCGGAACACGGGAAGGGGAGAGTGATATGAAAAGACAGGCGATCTTTGCCATCGTGGACAAAGGATACGCGGAGACAGTCGTAGAGGCCGCAGAAAAAGCCGGGGCTCGGGGTGCGACCGTAGTGAACGCAAGAGGCGCAGGCATCCATGAGACCGCGCGTCTGTTCTCCATGGAGATTGAACCCGAAAAGGAGATTGTTCTCATTCTGGCGGAAACCGTCCTGTGCGGGGCGATCACGGATGCGGTACAAGCGGCAATCGGTCTGGATGAACCGGGACGCGGCATCCTGTTTTCACTCGATGTCCGCCAGGCCTACGGATTGGTCGGGCAGCAGACAGATTGACAAGGTGCGCAAAATGGACGGGCGGTGCATCTCACAGATGCACCGCCCGTTTTCCAATGATTCTGTTTTTCCGGTCTGCAACCGGTTCGGTCCGGCGACAGGCAGTCTGTTTTGTCGAAGGGGACCAGAATGCGATCCTATCGATTCTGGACATCACTCGAAGCGCACATAAGCCGCTTCTCTTTCTCCGATCGGGCCGACTCCGTCGACCAGCGCCATATCGTCGTAAGGCGTCGCGCCCTGACTGAAGATGTGAACCCCGCGGAACCGGATTTCACGGCATCTCTCCATGTGGCTGGCATAAGGGTGGCGAATATCGATCGACATGATTCGATATTGAAACAGGTTGGCAAAAACCAGGTCTTCACAATCCGTAAGCCGGAGAGAGAGCGCATATTCGCTGCCGGTGTCCTCTTCGGTCTGCAGCGCACACACCAGCCAGTTTCTGACATGATCAAACACGCATTCCACCTGTTCGTGGTGCTCGACCGACATCAGCCAGATCTGCCCCGGCGTCGAGGTATTGCGCACATGCAACCCATCGCGGGAGAGCACATCCGGAATCCAGACGTTCTGGAATACGCCCGCTCCTCCGTCTTCCACGAGCAGAGCGTGCATACGGCCGGTGCCTTTGACCGAAGCACGACCAGTCCCCCCGAAGTCGAAGTACACATCCTCCATCAGGGATCGGGGCGAACCGAGCCAGCGGAACGCGATGCTTCCCCGGTTGTAACCCGCGTCGATCCCGATGCCGCGCACCTGGCAGTCGGCTCCGCGCGGGATTTCAAACATCGCCTTCGGACTGTGCGGATCGTCGAATCCTTTGGTGTGATCGGGCATCACAAACATCGTTTCGTGGCAATGCAGACCGATCAGGCAGGTGTCGGCCTGGAGACGGATCGTGTCGGTTACCAGATACCGTCCGGTCGGCACGTAGACCACCCGGCCCGTTTCGATTGCCTTGCGGAACGCCTCCGTGTCGTCAGTAAGGCCGTCTCCTCTGGCACCACAGGTGCGGACATTGATCCATTCCGGCATCGGCGGCAGTGCGGTCAATCCGTCCGGCATCTGCCATAAGGCCATGCTGCCGGCACCCCCGTCGGTCACCGGCCGCACATTTGCCTTAAACTCTGCCTTGCGGCCGTAAACCTTGCCATCCGCCCAGTAGACCGACAATCCCGCATGCATGTCCTCAACGACATAATCGGTCGAAGGTGCCTTGATCGGATCGTGGATCAGGTGAGGATTGTACTTCTTGCGCTGGATGTCAAAAAACAGCGGCACCTCGGAACAGGAAATATTTATGAGGTTCAGATGATTGCCGGCGTGCCGGATCAGGCTCATACTGACTCCGGAACGTGGGATTCTCTCCATGCGGCAGTCTTTCATGAACAGCTGTTCCGTTTTCATTTCCGGTACAGTCACGGCTTCCGGTGCGTCCCGGAACGCACAGCGAAGCATCGTAAGACCCGCATCGTGCGAGTCCACGCATACGCGGCGCTGCCCCTCGAAAAGACAGTCCGCGACCAAAGCCTGCCTCCAGGGAGAGGTCTTGTCCGTCCTGATTCCAAACTCGCCTCCCCGGAATACGCAGTGTTGAATCTGGTTGCCGGTCGCCTCGATCGCGCCCAGCCCTGATCCGATGCGGAATTCGATATATTCGAGCGAGCTGAGTTGTGCGACCCGGTAACGCAGTGCGATTGCCGCGGGATTGCCTTCCCGGATCTCAAAATCGATGTTGCGAATCCCGGAATAGAAGGTCGTATTCTGCGCGTCGATCGGCTCCTCTCCCTCGGGCGGACGACGATCCCGGAAGAAAATCATATAGCGCTCCTGGCCGTGCTGATACCCCGGCGTGCTTTCCCCCAACAGGAACACCGGTCGGGTGGGACCAAATCCGATCAGCCGGATGCCGCGCCACAAGTCGACCCGTCCGCCAAACCGGTAGAGCCCCGGCGGAACGAAAAGAATGCCGTGCGTGAGGGTTGACTGGATCGTGTCGATGGCCGCCTGGAGCGCAGGGGTGTTATCGCCGATTCCGTCAGGACAGGCGCCGAACGCCTCGGGCGTAAAAACGAGCGCATTTGGATCTGCCGGGAGCGCGGGATATACAGAATGGTCGGTCGGCATGGTGGATTCCTCCTTTTGTTTTTTGCTATTGTACCCACTGTATCACAACCTTTTCGGGGAGAACGCCGCCTTGTTGCACCGTGCGACGGCAAAAGCATACAATCGTAGAGAGATCTGCCGGCCGAGGATCGGCATCGGGGAGGGAACACGAGTGGAACTTGGTATGCATACGACCCGCACGCTCAACAATGACGTCCGCATGCCCGTACTGGGTCTGGGTGTATCCAAGGCGGCAGACGGGCCGGAAGCGGTGCAGGCGGTCCGCTGGGCGCTGGAAACAGGGTACCGGCACATCGACACGGCTTCGGTGTACGGGAACGAGACGAGCGTGGGGATCGGAGTCCGCGAGAGCGGAATCCCCCGCGAGGATGTGTTTATTACAACCAAGTTGTGGAACGACGACATCCGTGCCGGCCGTGTGCGCGAAGCCTTTGAAGAAAGTCTGCGCAAAATGGGAACCGAGTACGTAGACCTCTATCTGATTCATTGGCCGGTCACCGGAAAAATCGAAAAAACCTGGCACATCCTGGAGTCACTGTACAAGGAGGGGCGGGTCCGCGCGATCGGGGTCAGCAATTTTCAAATGCAACACATCGAAACGCTGCTTGCCGCATGCGAGACTGTGCCTGCCGTCAACCAGTGCGAGTGCCATCCGCTGTTGACACAGGTGCCGCTCAAAAACTATTGCAGCCGGCTGGGCATTGTGTTTGAGGCCTGGAGCCCGCTGGGCGGCGGGTCCGCGGGCAACCTGACCGCCAATCCGGAACTGGCCGCGGTGGGCGAGAAATACGGAAAAACCGC
>JAAYKS010000088.1 GCA_012522285.1 Clostridiaceae bacterium
TCAGCCCGTATTGGGCAAACAAATCCTTGAGCATGGCGATGTGTTTTTCCTCAGATCTCTGAATGTTATCATACGGACTTCGGGTGCCAAAGGTCTCCTGAATTTCGAAATATTCCGCGCGTGCGGCGTATTCATCCTGCAGGGCAAACGTCATCATATCCAGCATGCTGAGCTGCGGATCGGCCAGAGCGCCCGCGTTGCCAAACCCTTCCAGCGAAAGAACCAAATCCTCCTCCGCGAGTGAGGCCGGATCCGTCGGTTGCACAGCGGTTGGCGATGGGATTGCCGGTTGCGCAGCGGTCGGCGCTGGCTCTGTCGGCTGTGTAACGGCGGGGGGTGTCGTGAGATTCGGTGCGACCAATGGACTGTCGGCTGTGGCCGAACACCCAGACAAGAGCGTACCAGTCAAGGCAACCATCACCAAAACAGCGGCGAGAAGATTCGTTTTTGTGGTTCTGCGTGGTTTCATACAGATCATCCCTTTCCTTTATGGTTTTCATTATTTCTGCTTGTTGGAGTTCCCTCATTGAACCGCTGTTATGTCTCATTCCGATCTCGCCTTTGTGGCTTCTTTGTGAGGGTCAGTCCACCTCATACTCCGGTCGTTTCGACCAGGAATCCACTCAACCGACAAATAGAAAAGAGGCAGAATCCGTCAAGCAGATTCTGCCTCTTTCCATCCTTGTTTCCGGGTTTAGTCGGGTCAGCCCTGCGGGACAGGTGCCACGGCGCAAGAGCCGTCACGGGCACGGCCGCGCTGTTGTCCACCGGTGCCGGTTCCATCCTGGAGACGCTGACGGATCATGTCGCCATCGGGTTCTCCGTCGCCGTCCAAGTCACATGCGCCGGCAAATTCGCCGTCCATGAAGCGGTTCGGGTTCTGCTTGGCTTCATCGGTCCAGCCATAGCGGGCCCCTTCGCCGGTTCCATCTCCCAGACCTTCGCCGGTTCCGTCGCAGATCTCGCCGGTCACCGGACAAACGCGATCATCGGTTTCGGTCGCCGCCGGGGGTGCCACTTCGTCTTCCAGTGCAGAGACGGTACGGGGTGCCAAGGTCACGGCCAGTCCTGCGACCAGCATCAATGCCATCAGGGCGATGCCCGCTTTGAGAAACTTTTTCATTAGATTCACCTCTTTCATTGGGATCGGAGGATCGACGCTGCGTCCTCTGTCTGGGCATAGTTAAACATCCAAATATCTCGTTTCCATCTCACGATTGCGGAGGAACTGTGATATTTGACGGCCAGTGCAGATCGCACTCGTCCATATAGGAAGAAGCCTCAGGTGGGGAGACGGAACACAAACATCGTATAGGTGCTGCTGTCGGACTCGACGCGAATGTCGCCGCCGTGGGCTTCGACGATTGCGCGCGAAATGGCCAGACCCAATCCGCTTCCGGCGGCCGCTCCGGCCCGTCCGTACCGCTCAAACAACTGAGGAAGTACCTCCGCAGGTATGCCCGGTCCATCGTCGCGGACGGCAACGGTCAACATGCCGCCATGGATATGGGCCTGGATCAGGATGTTGCGACCTGCTCCCGCATGCCGGATGCTTTTTCCCAGCAGATTGAGCAGCACCTGGCGGGTCCTGGCGGGATCGATCGACGCGGTCATGCCCGGGTCGGCCTTCAACGCCAGGGTGTGTCCACCGGACTGACAAGCCGGCCGCGTCTCGTCCACCACGGAATCGAGAAGCGCGTTCACATCGGTTTCCCGGATGTCGAGCGTCATATCGCTGCTCTCCAGCACGGACAAATCGACCAAGTCGCCGACCAGCCCCTGCAGGCGCGTGGTTTCCGACAAAGAAGCCTCAATGAAGGCGGGAACTTCGTCCGGATGTACGACCCCGTCGCGGATTCCCTGCAGCGAAGACCGCAAAATCGTGAGCGGGGTCCGGAGCTCGTGTGCCAACCGGGCGGTTCCGGCCAGCCGGGCTTCTTCCAGCCGCTGGAGTTTTTCCACCATCCGATTGACCGAATCGCCGATCGTCGCGAGTTCTTCTTCCCGATAAGCAGGCACGCGTCGATCATATCGGCCTTCCACGATGCCCTCCGCAACCGCCCCGATTTCGCGAAACGGCCGCAGCAATCTGCGCAAGGTGCCGGAGATCATCAACA
>JAAYKS010000089.1 GCA_012522285.1 Clostridiaceae bacterium
TGCGTTCTCTAAATTTCGTAGGCTGGTTTCGCAGCGGAGGAATCACGTATGTACAGATGGATTGGTGTCATTTTCCTGATTCTGACTTTTCTGATGGCCACTGCCTGCTCCTCGGCGGCGGCCACTCCCGACCGGATCGCAAAGAGCATGGGAGAAGAGCGGAGAACCGAGGCGGCGATTGCGCCGGACGACCCCTCCGTAGCCGGCAACGAATTCGGCGAGGGGAAGCAACCCTTTCGCGACGACCTATGGGAATATATCTACGATCCGGAAGGCTACCTCAATTGTTGCATCCGAATCGACAGAGGAGCGGACACCGACAGTGGAAAGTCCACTTCAGAATTGGAAAAGAAGACCCGGGCCGTGGAACTTCATCTGCGCAATTTCTCCCGCAAGCAAACCGGCGAGGTTGAAGTGAAAAGAATCACGTCCGGCATGGGCGATACGATCTACGAGATCATCGAAATGAAAGGCGAAAACCCGACCGGACGTAAGTCCAGTGTCCATTTTACGAAAGAGGGCGTCCTGGTGTCGCTAGTGTCTTATTGTCGGCCGATCACCCCGCTCGACCCGTCCGTCACAGGCAATCTCTCCGAAGAGCAGGCGGCCAGGATCGCTTTTGACGATCTTTTATGGCGGCTCGGGAGTGTCCTCACGGTGCAGGTGTTTGAGGACGCGCACTGGTCGGCTGAGAAAACGACCACAGAGGGGCGGCTGGCGTGGAAGATCACGATCGATCAGCTGGTCCGCACCGATTTCCCTCCCGTCATCAAAAGCTGGTCGGTGCAGTACTGGATTGACGTTACCACCGGTGAGATCATCCTGCGTGCGGAGGCCGCCTGACGAGCAATGTGCATCGGCGTTGATCCGGCGCGATTTTTAGCTCACGAACAGCAATCCCAAGGTGCCCGCGACGATCAGGAACAACCCGAGCGCGGCCTTTTTCGACAACTTCTCTTTGAATACCACATAAGAAAACGCGATCGCGACCAGGATGCTCAGCTTGTCGATCGGTACGACCACGCTCGCGGGGCCTTCTTGTAACGCCTTGAAATAGCAGAGCCAGGAAGCGCCGGTCGCAAGTCCGGACAGGCAGATCAGCCCCAGTTCCCCGCGCGGGACCTCGCGCACGGCACGCCCCCGCCCGGTTGCGAGCACCACAACCCAGGCCATGATCAGTACCACGACGGTCCGGATGGCGGTGCCGAGGTTGGACTCGACACCACGAATGCCGATTTTAGCGAGGATCGCCGTGAGGCTGGCAAATACCGCCGCCAGAGCGGCGTAGATCAGCCATGCTTTGTTTTTCGTGCCGCGCTCTTCGGGGGTTTCCTTTTTCTGGATCATCAGCCAGGTGCCGACGGCCAGCACGACGACGATGCCGGCCTTGGCCCAGGTGATCCCCTCGCCCAGAAACACCAGTGCCAGCAGGATGGGCAGGACGGTGCTGGATTTGTCGACCGGCACCACTTTGTTGACGTCGCCCAGCTGCAGCGCGCAGAAGTAGCACAGCCAGGAGGCGCCGGTCGCGAGTCCCGACAGGATCAGGAACACCCA
>JAAYKS010000090.1 GCA_012522285.1 Clostridiaceae bacterium
CGGTGTCCCTCTCAACACCGCGGGTGTCCACACCACAGGCTCCAAGGTCCGACAGCATCCGGTCGCCTGTGTCGTCTTGTCCGATCCGGGCGATCAACGACACCGTCGCACCCAACTTGGCCGCGGCCACCGCCTGATTTGCGCCTTTGCCTCCAAACGCGGTCCATCGGGCGTGCGCCATGACGGTCTCCCCGGGTTTGGGAAACCGTTCGACACGCAAATTGGTGTCTTGATTCGCGGATCCAACCACCAGAATCGGTTTCATACGTCCTCCCGGCTTTTTGCCATCCTCTCCGACTGTACCACAAGCTCCGATTTCCTTTCATGAAAGACGCCCCGCCGTTTTTATGACAGCGGGACGTCGGCGGTGACGGATAGCGATGTGGACGTTAAGACAATACCCTGTCCAATGTCTTTCGGACCGCGCCGGGCCCAGCGGTCAACTCATGAAAATACTGCAGGACTTTCTCGTCGAGTCCGGTCCCGGTCAGGTCGATTCCGAACAAATGCGGATCGGACAGAATCGGTCGGATGGCATCGTCATGGCGCAGCGTCCCCAGTGTGATTCCTGCCAGTTTCTCGCGCAGTTCCGGCAACATGGGGTCTGGGCTCAACTCCATGGGATTGCCCTGGTCGTCGATCCCGAGCAGGTATCTCAGCCATCCCGCGATAAACAACGGGATGTAGGTCAATTCCGACAACGATTGGGCTCCCCGTTTTTGATAGGCCTTTAATGTCTCCCCGAAGCGCACGGGGATTTTCTGCGATGTGTCGGTCGCAATACGCTGCGGCGTGTCTGGCAGGAATGGATTGGGAAACCGTTCCTCGATCACGGTGCGGATAAAGGCCTCCGGCTGAATGATCCCAGGGTTGACCACCACCGGCATCCCCTCGTCGTATCCCACACGCTCGATAAACCGCTTCAACACAGGATCTCCTACGGTTTCTGCAATCGTCCGGTAACGCAACAGACTGCCAAACACGGCCAAAACCGTGTGCAGCGGATTCAGGCAGGTACAGACCTTCATCGTCTCGACTTTGTCGACAGTCTCCCGGTCAGCAAACAACACACCTGCTTTTTCCAGCGGGGGCCGTCCGTTGGGGAACCAGTCCTCGATCACCAGATACTGGGTCGGCTCCGCATTCACGAATGAAGCCGTATAGGTGATTTTGGACGTGACAATAATTTCTGCGCTTTCGTATCCGTCCTTCTCGAGCATCGTTTGTACGGAGTCGGAAGGCCGAGGTGTGATTTTGTCGATCATGCTCCAGGTAAAAGAAACTTTGGCGGGGTCGTTGAGATAGTCGAGGAACGCCTGTCCGACCAGCCCTTTCTCAAGCCATGCCGCGGCAAATGTCATAACCGCGTCGTAGAGCCGGGTGCCGTTGTGCGCACAATTGTCCATGCTCACGAGGGCGACCGGGAGATCTCCCGCCTGATGACGCCGCAGCATCAATAGTGTGAGCAAAGCGACCAGGCTGCCGGGGTGTTCCGGCAAGATGGACAGATCGGGCTCGATCCACTTGAAATAGCGTCCGTCGCTGCCTTTGACCGCATATCCCTTTTCCGTGATGGTAAAGCTGACCATCTGGAGCGACGGAGAGGTGAAAATCCGAACGAGCGCATCCATGTCTTCACTCGGCTTGATGGCTTGCACGACACTGGCGACCACCTGTTTGTCGATGTTGCCGTCCGGATTAAGTGTGACCATCAGACTCAGGTTGTCGAAAGGGGTATACGCTTTGTCGAGGATCTCCTCGTCATAGGCTTCGCTGACCACGATGCCGCGGTCGGTCAATCCTTCGTCGAGCAGTTTCTGCTGCAGCACGGCAGGTAATACACGGAAAATGTTCCCCGCGCCGAAATGGAGCCACACCGGGTCTTTCATGGTGCGTTCGCGCACCGTAGACGGATCAAATCCGGGCAGACGGTATCCTTTGGACAGCCATTCTTCCCTGTTTTCCAGTTCGTGAAGATTCAACTTCATTTAAGTACACCTCGACATTTGATGGATGGAAAACCATCCTCCGGGCCACCGGGAGAAACCGGATACCTGTGGAGAGACTTCTGCGTCAGACAGTGTGAATCCGCTTCATCGCGGCATCGACAGCAGCACCGACGTGGATGTCTCAGCCTTGTTTTTTGAGAATGTTCTCCAACGCGGATAGCAGGAGGACGACATTCTTGGCCTGGCAGGAATGACCCAACAGCCCAATCCGCCAAATTTTACCCTTGAACACACCCAGTCCGCCCCCGATCTCGATACCGAAATCTTCCAGTAGCTGTGTGCGTACCGCGGCGTCGTCGGCACCGGC
Organism: Clostridiaceae bacterium; assembly: GCA_012522285.1. Taxonomy (GTDB): domain Bacteria; phylum Bacillota; class Clostridia; order Saccharofermentanales; family UBA5734; genus JAAYKS01. Next base: position 2,317 of record JAAYKS010000090.1, read on the forward strand.
CAGAATGTTGACCGTGGTCAGTTGCGGCAGCCTCACCTCTTCGCGGACCGTCAAGGTCAGCCCCATCGCCTCCAGACCATCCTGGAGCGCGCGGCCCATGGTCTCGTGACGCTTGTGGCAGTTTTCCAGTCCTTCCTCGAGGATCAGACGGAGCGCTTCGCGCAGGGCGTAGTTCATCGAAATCGGCGCGGTATGGTGGTACAGCCGTTCGCTCCCCCAGTAACTCTGGATCATGCCCAGATCGAGATACCAGCTTTGCACTTTCGTTTTGCGGTTGCGCAGCATATCCGCCGCTTTTTCATTGAATGTGACAGGGGCGAGTCCCGGAGGCGCGGAGATGCATTTTTGCGTACCGCTGTAGCAGACATCGATTTCGTTTGCGTCCACATCGACCGGAATGCCACCCAAAGAGGTCACCGCGTCCACGACAAAGAGCGCACCGTGTTCGTGTGCCAGGCGTCCGATTTCGGCCAATGGCTGCCATACCCCTGTAGACGTTTCCGCATGCACCACGGCGACGGCTTTGACCGGCCCGTTCTTGTCCAGAGCTTCCCGGATTTGATCCGCCCGGATCTCCTCGCCCCAGGGAGCCTCCACCACGTGCACGGTAGCCCCACAGCGCTGGGCAACATCCACCATCCGCTGGCCGAAAACACCGCAAACACCGATAATAATCGAGTCTCCGGGCTCCAGTACGTTGGCCATCGCGGTTTCCATCCCGGCACTGCCGGTTCCGGACATCGGAACTGTCAAACGGTTTTTGGTTCCGAACACGACACGGAGCTGCTCCATGTTGTCATTCATAATGGTAAGAAATGCAGGATCGAGGTGTCCGAGCAAGGGGTAGGCCATCGCCTGCAAAACGGCGGGAGCAACATCGCTGGGACCGGGTCCCATCAGAATGCGGGACGGAATGGAGAGTTCTTTCATTTGACTCATGGGGGCTTCTCCTCATCTATGTGGTTTGTCATGCCTGTATGGCGCAAATAGACTGTCTGTCTCGGCATGCAGACATCCGCTATTGTAGTTGCTAGCCCACCTCCTTGTCAAAAAACTTGCGGTGTTTGGCGGCCGTACCAGACACTCCCGCCACCAGCGGTTCGGGAGATTTTTGATTCAACCACGCAAAGGTTGTATGATAGGCAATAATGTCAAAGTGGCCGCAAGCTTTCTGTGCATCGCAGCGGTCACCCACTACAATCCGCCCGATCAAGAGGTGTTTTCGTGAAAATTGTCGTCATCGGAGCCGGAAAAGTCGGCGAAGAGCTGTGTGTATGTCTGACATCGGAAGGCCACGATGTCGTACTGATCGAGAAGGATACGGAACGTCTCGAGCAACTTGTGGGGATGGCGGACATCACCGGTGTCATCGGGAACGGTGCCATTTACGACACCCAGATGGAAGCGGGTGTGGATGCGTGCGATCTGTTCATCGCAGTCTCCCCCAGTGACGAAATCAACATCATCGCAGCCATTACGGCCAAGAAAATCGGAGCTCCCTATACGATCGCGCGGGTGCGAGATCCCGCCTACTCGATGCAGATGGGGTTTGTCCGGGAAAGTCTTGGCATCTCACTGATGATCAATCCGGAACTGGAAGCAGCACGAGATATCGCCCGGATCATCCAATTCCCTTCCGCACTGGATATCGAACAATTCGACAACGGGCGTGTGAACATCGTGGAAGTCAGGATCACGGAGAAGAGCTCTCTTCCCGGGATTCGGCTCCGTGACCTGCGCCAGCACAATCTTGATGTTCTGGTCTGCATCATTCAACGCGGTGATCAAATCATCATCCCGGACGGCAGCGCCGAAATACAGGTGGGGGATCACGTCCATATCACCGGCTCGTTCGAGCAACTCAACCGGTTTTATGTCGCAGCTAAAAGCTACACCCATCGACTCGATTCCACGCTGATCGTCGGCGGCGGGCGCATCACCCATTATCTTCTGGAACGGCTGCTGCGCCAGAAAATGCGCCTTAAGGTCATCGAAGTCAACCCGGGCAAAGCAGAAGCCCTGGCCTCGGAATTTCCCGATGTGGAAGTCACCAGTGGCGACGGCACAGACCAGGCATTCCTCCGGGAAGAACGGATGACCAACTACGATGCACTCGTCGCCCTGACCGGCATCGACGAGGAAAATCTTCTATTGTCCCTGTTCGCCAAACGCGAGGGGGTAAAAAAGACCATAACAAAAGTCAACCGGACGGATCTGCTCAAGGTTTTGGATCTGTTCGATCTGGATTCGATCGTCACCCCCCGCAAACTGATCGCCGACATCATCCTGCGCTATGTCCGGGCACTGCAAAATTCGCAGGGTTCGAACGTCGATGCGCTGTACCGACTGGTCGACAACAAAGTGGAAGCGCTCCAATTCCACATTGCCCATGGAAGCCGTGCCACCGGAAAATCATTGAAGGAACTCCGGCTAGTTGACAACACGTTGCTCGCCTTTATTGTACGAGACGGCAAATTGCTGTTCCCCAAAGGAAACGACTGCATGATGGAAAAGGACCGGGTGGTGGTGGTTACCACCCACCGGAATTTCCGCGACATCGACGATATCCTCGCATGAAAGGAAATACAGGCGTCTCTTTTGCACGCTCTGCTGGAACCTGATGAATCACGCAATGGTCCGTTTTATACTGGGAAGACTTCTGATGCTGGAAGCGCTGATGATGCTGCCTTCATTGGTCGTAGGCCTGGTGTACCGCGAACCCTGGTCTCTTCTGCAATCCTTTTTGTTCCCTATGCTGCTACTGTTGCTGGCGGGGGTTTCCATCAGTCTGCGGACGCCGTCCAACCGATCCATCTTTGCGCTGGAAGGATTTGTGGTGGTCTCGCTGTCGTGGTTTATGCTGTCCTTGTTTGGATGCATTCCCTTTCTGTTGAGCGGCACCATTCCGCGTTTCGTGGACGCCTTTTTCGAAGCCTCCAGCGGGTTCACCACCACAGGTGCCAGCGTGATCGCAAACGTGGAAATCCTACCGCGATCCATTCTTTTCTGGCGTAGTTCCACCCATTTGGTCGGTGGGATGGGGGTGTTGGTATTTGCGCTTGCGATCATGCCCCGCATCGGATCGGATGCCGTTCACATCCTCAAAGCGGAAGTCCCTGGGCCGATTTTTGGGAAAATCATGCCTCGTGTCCACAATACCGCCCGGTTTTTGTATTTGATTTACCTGGCGTTTACGGCGGTGCTGGTCCTTCTTCTGCTGCTCGGCGGTATGCCGCTGTTTGATTCCCTTGTCCATGCGTTCGGTGCGGCCGGCACAGGTGGGTTCAGCATCAAAAACGCGTCCATCGCTTATTACGACAGCGCATACATAGAAACCGTTTTGGCGGTCGGGATGCTGTTGTTCGGCATCAACTTCAACCTGTATTTTCTGCTGCTGTTCCGCCAGGCAAAAGTCGCGCTGAAAAACGAGGAGCTCCGTTGGTATTTCGGCTTTATCGCAGCGTCTATTTTGTTGATCTCCCTCATCGTCATGCCCCAATATGACTCGTTTCCCCGGCTTCTGAAAGACGTGTCATTTACCGTCTCCTCCATTATTACGACAACCGGTTTTGCCGTAACCGACTTCAACGAGTGGCCACTGGCCGCGCATTTTATCCTTTTGTTGCTGATGTTTTGCGGCGCCATGTCCGGTTCCACTGGAGGCGGTCTCAAAGTCTCACGGGCTGCGATTTACATCAAAACGACATTGCAGGAAGTACGCCGTGCTATCAGCCCCAACCGGAGAATCCCTGTTCGCTTCGAACAAAAACCTCTTTCCGCCAACCTGCAACGCAGCGTCAGTTACTATTTCATGATCTACATGGTGTTCTTTTGTCTGTGTGTCTTGATTGTCAGTTTCGGATCGCCCAATTTTACGACCTCCTTCAGTTCGGTCGCGGCCACCCTCAACAACATCGGTCCGGGACTGGATATGGTCGGTCCCGCTGCAACCTATGCGGCGCATACGGACGTGTCCAAAATCACATTGATTGTGGCGATGATCGCCGGACGGCTGGAGATCATCCCGGTCTTGATCCTGTTCTCTCCCAGAACCTGGCGAAAGACGTAGCACTGACCCATCCAGTCCAACCAAAAAAACCCCCACAGCTTAGAGCTGCGGGGGTTTTCTGTGGTGCGCCTTCAGGGATTCGAACCCGGGACCCACTGATTAAGAGTCAGTTGCTCTACCAACTGAGCTAAAGGCGCGTACCGTCCGCCACAGGAAGGATCCGTTTGGCGAACGGGCCTATTATATCGACTGGCCGGGAGGCTTGTCAAGGACGGAAAACCGCCCCTGGCGGTCAACGGTCACCGTTCGACTTTGGCTCCGCACTCCGGGCAGAACTTGGCGGTCCCGACCGGCTTTCCGCATGCCTGGCAGACAGTCTGCATCGCTTTTCCACATTCCGGACAAAACTTCACGTTGGCACCGACCATGTTACCGCAGGAAGGACACGCCACGGCGTCAGACGCAGCGGTCGGTGCAGGGACTGCCTGGGGAGCAGGTTCGGTCGGCGCTTTCGGCTGGAAAGCCCCGGCCATTGTCTGCGCCACCGCAGCGCCCAGCCCCAGTCCAACACCCAAACCGGCGCCGTCCAATCCGCTGCCGCCCGGACGATCGCCGGACTTCCCGATGGCCGTCGCTGTCTGAAACTGTGTATAGCTGTTGAGATCTCCGACCACATTCATCTGCGAGCGGGCGTCGATCGCCTTTTCGACTTCTTCCGGCAGGGAGATGTTTTCCACCACCAGCCGAACCAGTTCCAGACCCAGTTGTGTAAACGCTTCGCGTGCGCGCTCCGCAATCAGATCGGACAGTTCGGAATACTGCGACGCAAGCTGCAAAGCCGGAATTTTGGCTTCACCCAGCACTTCGCTGAACAGGGAGACCAGAGTTTTCCTCAGCTGCCCGTTGATCCCTTCCACGGTGAACTCCGCCTGGGTCCCGAACACTTCGCGCAGGAACTGGGCGGCGTCCGCAACGCGGAACGAATAGATGCCGAATCCGCGCACACGCATGACGCCAAAATCCACATCCCGCATCATGACCGGATTTGCGGTTCCCCATTTCTGATCCGTAAACTGCCGCGTGTTGACAAAATACACTTCGGACTTGAATGGTGACCGGAATCCGTATTTCCAGGACTTGAGCACGGTCAGGATCGGCATGTTCTCGGTCGTGAGCTCATACCGGCCGGGCGTGAACACGTCCGCGAGCTGTCCCTCATTGACAAAGACTGCCACCTGGGACTCGCGGACGGTCAGCTGCGCTCCCATGTTGATTTCTTTGGTGCCGTCCGCAAAGCGGTACACCATCAGGTCGTTGGAGTCGTCCGTCCATTCGATCACCTCGATGAACTGCGATTTGATGAAATTGAACAAGCCCATCCTCTTTCCTCCTCTTTGCGGCTGCAACAGCTCCGAACCGACCCTTTGTCCTGTCGTGATCGCGGGTCGCAGGCAACCGAACAAACTTTGCACAAGAACACATGTCGTTCCGAAGCGACATACTCCGCGACACTATAGAATAGCGTATCATGATTTTTGTGTTTCCGTCCCCTGTCTTTGAAAAAGAGACCTCCGACGGAAAGGATTCCGTTGATTTTAACAGGCTACTTTGATAGCGTATAACTACTTTCAGGTTCCGGCTCCCTGCAGTCGGGCGAACAATAGAGTTGCGGGCATGGATCCCGGACGGAGGAGTCAAACATGATCATCGAAAACGGCAGCATCGTCAGTCCAAAGGGATTCCGCGCATCGGGCGTTGCTTGCGGCATCAAAAAAACCAGCGCTCCCGACGTGGCGTTGATCGTCTCCGAGGTGCCTGCGACCTGCGCGGCCACCTTTACCCGCAACCTGGTGAAAGGTCACTCCCTGCAAATGAGCATGCGGCACATTGAGGGAGGCCTCGCAAAAGCCTTTTTGATCAACAGCGGAAACGCCAACGCCTGTGTGGGTCCGCAAGGAGACCGCGACGCAGCCGCTGCCGCACAGCGGCTGGCGACTCGGCTCGATTGCCCCGTCGAACAGATCCTCTTCAATTCCACCGGCGTCATCGGGATTCCACTCCCGATCGACAAACTGCTGGAGGGTATCGACCGGGCCGCCGCTTCCCTCTCCGGCGATGAGGCGGCCGGACATGCGGCAGAAGCCGCCATCATGACCACCGACACCATCCCCAAAGAAGTGACCGTCTCCTTTGTCAAGGACGGACAGACCGTGACGGTGTCCGGGATGGCCAAAGGATCGGGAATGATACACCCCGACATGGCCACCATGATCGGGGTTCTGACGACCGATTGTGCGGTCGATGCCGCGGTTCTACAAGATACGCTGCGGAAAGCGATCGCCAGCACCTTCAATCGCGTCACGATCGACGGAGACACCAGTGTGTGCGACATGGTGGCCGTATTGGCCAATGGACAGGCGGGAAACCACCGTATCACAACACCGGATCCGGATCTGATGGAAGCGTTTTACACCGTGTGCGAAGCCCTGTCCCGCATGATCGCCAAAGACGGGGAAGGCGCGACCAAACTGATCGAAGTCAAAGTGTTGCACGCACGCTCGCCGGAAGACGCCTACCGCATCGCGTTGTCGGTCGCGAAGTCTCCACTCGTCAAAACCATGATCTTCGGCGAGGATGCCAACTGGGGGCGTATCCTGACCGCGGTCGGTTATGCCGGCGCGAACTTTGACCCTGCCAAATGTGACATCCGTATCGGAGGTCTGGAGATGTGTCATAACGGGGCTGCCGTGGCATTTGACGAAGAAGTCGCCAAAACCATGCTGGCCGGAGACGAGATTCCCATTGAGATCGATTTGAATGAGGGGACCGATTGGGATCGGTTCTGGACGTGCGATTTCACTTACGATTACGTGAAAATCAACGGCAGCTACAGAACATAAACGAAGGCCGCCCCGTAGTGCACCGGGCGGCCTTCGACTTTCCTGTTAAACAGCGGTAGAGCGTTCGTACTATAAGGTGTCGAATGCGACGGCACCTTCTTTTATCACCGCCGCGACACCGGTGACGCCAGCCAGACGACCGGAAAGGAACAGATCCGCAAGCGGGTCTTCGATGAGGCGCTGGATGGTCTTGCGCAAAGGGCGTGCCCCGTACTTGTCGTCATATCCCTTTTCAGACAGCAAGTCTTTGACCGCGTCGTCAAACACCAGTCGGATTCCCTTTTCCTGCATGCTGTTCGCAACCTCGCGAAGCATCAGGTCGACAATGGACCGGATTTCCGCCCGCGTCAGGGTGTGGAAGACGATGGTCTCGTCCACCCGGTTCAAGAACTCCGGACGGAACATTTCCTTAAGGACCGTATTCACCCGGCTTTCCAGTGCGACATGGCCTTCGGCGCCAAATCCGATCCCGCTTGACTTGAGCGTGGTCCCGGCGTTGGAGGTCATGATGATGATGGTGTTCTCAAAATTGACCAGCCGGCCGTGGCTGTCTGTCAGGCGGCCGTCATCGAGAATCTGCAGCAAGATGTTGAACACGTCCGCATGTGCTTTTTCAATCTCGTCCAGAAGGATGACAGAGTACGGTTTGCGTCTGACCTTTTCGGTCAATTGACCGCCGTCGTCGTATCCGACATATCCCGGAGGGGATCCGATCAGTTTGCTGACGGTATGTGGCTCCATAAATTCCGACATGTCCAGCCGCACCATGGCATCTTCGCTGGAAAACATCGCTTCCGCCAGTGCCTTGACCAGTTCGGTCTTGCCCACACCGGTCGGGCCGACAAAAATGAACGATGCGGGTTTGCGCTTTTTCCCGAACCCCGCGCGGTTGCGCCGGATGGCGCGGGATACCGCGGACACGGCCTCGTCCTGCCCGATCAGCCTCTGGTGCAGTCGCTCCTCCAGATGGAGCAAAAGTTCGGATTCGGTTTCGGTAATCCGGTGAACGGGTATTCCGGTCCACATCTCGACCACACGCGCGATGTCCGCTTCCCCGATTGGAGTCGGGTCGAGTTCCGAGCGAAGCTTTTCGATTTCTTCCGTCACGCGCAGAATGGCGGATTTGTTCTCCGCCTGCCTCTCGAAAAAGGAGACATCCTCCTCTTTTTGCTCTTCTTTGTCCTCGTCGAGTGTTTCCTGCCTCGATTCGAGGGTTTCCAGTTCGGTATGGAGACGCTCCAACCGGACCAGCCGTTCGTCTTTGAGATTGACCCGGGAGCCGGCCTCGTCGAGCAGGTCAATCGCTTTGTCCGGCAAAAACCGTTCCGTGATGTATCGGTCTGCCATTTTGACCGCAAAGGCGATCGTCGCATCGCTGTAGGTCACGTTGTGGTGCTGCTCATAGTAGTCGCGTATCCCCTTGAGGATCTCGATGGAGTCCTCCACAGAAGGCTCGTCGACGACGACCCGTTGAAAACGGCGCTCAAGCGCGGAATCTTTTTCGATAAAGCGCCTGTATTCGTCGAGCGTGGTGGATCCCAATACGCGGATCTCACCCTTGGCCAGGGCGGGCTTGAGGATATTGGCGGCATTCATGGCCCCTTCCGCGTCCCCGGCTCCCATGATGTTGTGGAGTTCGTCGATGACCAGGATGATGTTGCCCGCCTTGCGCGCTTCGTCGACGACGCCCTTCATCCGGCTCTCGAACTGGCCGCGGAACTGCGTGCCCGCCACCAGCGCGGTCATGTCCAGCAGGTAGACCTCCTGGTCAAGCAACTTGGCCGGTACGTTCCCTTCGGCAATCCGGACGGCGAGCCCTTCCGCAATAGCGGTTTTGCCCACACCCGGCTCGCCCAGCAGAACGGGATTGTTCTTGTTGCGCCGGTTGAGGATCTGCACAACGCGTTCCAGCTCTTTTTGCCGCCCGATGATCCGGTCGACTTTCCCCTCTCCGGCCTTGTGTGTCAGATTGGTGCCGTACATGTCGAGGAACTTACGGCGGACTTCGCGGCGGGACCGGCCGGGCTCGCTGCGGTCTTCACGCTGCCGCTCGCGGGCCGGATCGGGTTCTCCCCCGACAGAGGCCGGCAAGAGCTCGCCACGGACCGCTCCGCGCTCTTTGTCGCGGTCCTCGTCCCCTTCTTCCTCCGGTTCGGTCTCCTCCCCGTTTTGGAAGCGCAACGCCGACAAAAAGGGATTGGTTCCGGTATCCTGGTGCTCCGGGTCGAGCTGTTGGATCACAGCGCGAAACAGATCGTCCGGGCGGCTGTTCTCCAGTCCGGACATCGCCTGGTTCAAGCGCTCCGTGATTTCATCGACATTGCTGTCGTTGATCCCGGCACCGGACAGCATGTCTCCGATGCCCCCCAATCCGGTCTGATAGGCACACTTCAGGCAGATGCCCTCGTTGATCTGCCGGCCTCCTTCAAAACGGGTCGTAAAGACTACTGCAATATTCTTTTTGCATATCACACATTTAGACATAGGTATGTAATTTTTCCTCACTGTTCTTGAGAAGTATCCGGTCCAGATAGTGGCCGGTATAGGACTCCGAAACCTGCGCGACCTCTTCCGGCGTTCCTTGCGCGACGATCCATCCGCCGTCTTCGCCACCTTCGGGACCAAGGTCGATAACGTAATCGCAGGTCTTTATGACATCAAGATTGTGTTCAATGACCAAAACGGTATTCCCATTTTCAGCCAGTCTGCCCAAAATGTCAACCAACTTGTGGACGTCGAAGATGTGAAGCCCGGTGGTCGGCTCGTCCAGAATATAGAAGGTTTTGCCTGTGCTGCGCCGGGAGAGTTCGGTGGACAGTTTGACGCGCTGCGCCTCCCCGCCCGACAGCTGGGTAGATGGCTGCCCCAGGCGGATGTATCCGAGACCGACTTCACTCAACGTCTCCAGCTTGCGCCGGATGCGCGGAATGTTCTGGAAAAAATCCAGTGCGGTGTCCACGGTCATGTCCAGGACATCCGCTATGCTCTTCCCTTTGTAGTGAACGTCGAGGGTTTCCCGGTTGTATCGTTTTCCCTTGCATACGTCGCAGACCACGTAGACGTCCGGCAAGAAGTGCATCTCGATTTTGTTGACGCCATCCCCTTTGCACGCTTCGCATCGGCCTCCCCGGACATTGAAGCTGAATCGTCCCTGCTTGTAACCGCGGGCCCGCGCATCCGGCGTGTTGGAATACAGATCCCGGATCAGGTCAAACAGACCGGTATAGGTGGCTGGATTGGATCGGGGCGTCCGCCCGATCGGAGACTGGTTGATCGCGATGACCTTGTCCAGGTGTTCCGTCCCTTCGATCTCCTTGAAGCTCCCCTGCCGTCTTCGGGCACCGTTGAGCGCGACCTCCAGTTTTTTCAGGATGATCCCGTTGACCAGCGAACTTTTCCCAGAGCCGGACACCCCGGTGATACAGGTGATGACCCCCAGCGGCACACGCACATCGATGCTCTTGAGGTTGTTCTCCTTTGCCCCCCGAACGGTCAGATAATGCCCGTTCGGTTTTCTTCTGAAAGGCGGCACCTCGATCTTGCGGATCCCCTTGAGATACTGCCCGGTGATGGAGTTCTCGTTGTCCATGATCTCCTGCACGGTCCCCGCCGCCACGACTTCGCCCCCCAGCTCGCCGGCGCCGGGCCCCATGTCCACGACAAAATCCGCTTCCCGGATGGTTTCCTCGTCGTGCTCGACCACAAGAACCGTATTGCCCAGATCCCGCAGATTTTTGAGCGTCCCGAGCAGCCGGGCGTTGTCTCTCTGGTGCAGTCCGATACTGGGCTCGTCCAGGATGTACAGCACCCCCATAAGGCCGGAACCGATCTGTGTGGCCAACCGGATCCGCTGGGCTTCTCCACCGGACAAGGTAGCGGAAGCGCGTGACAAGGTCATATAATCCAGTCCGACATCAATGAGGAAGCGGAGCCTTGCGTCCAGTTCCTTGATGATGCGTTCCGCGATTTCCGACTCCCGTTTTGAAAATCGGACGTTGTCCAAAAAATCTTTCTCTTTGCGGATCGGAAGACAGGTGAGTTCATAGATGTTCTTGCGTCCGACCGTGACAGCCAGACTTTCTGGCTTGAGCCTGGCTCCCTGGCAGGACGGACACACACGGACCGACATATACTGCTCGTAATATTCCTTCATATCGTCCGAGCCGGTTTCCGCGTATCGGCGCTCGAGGCTCGGCACGACCCCCTCGAAACTGCTCCGGTAGGTCCCACCGTGTGAGAATCGACTGTTGGAGGTGTCCAGCGTGAGCACCTCTCCCCCGTTCCCCATCAGGAACATCTCCCGGACTTTTTTTGGGAGATCGCGGAACGGGGTGTCCAGTGAGAAGCCGTACCGCTCCGACATCGCATCCGCGTAGGCGCGCGCCCAGCTGGTGCGGTCGTCGAAATTCCATCCCCCCACGCGGATGGCCCCTTCGTTGAGGGAGAGCGAATCGTCTTGGACGATCATGTCGGGAGCGATGTGCATCATGCTTCCGAGACCCGCGCATTCCGGGCAGGCGCCAAAGGGATTGTTGAAGGAAAACATGCGCGGCGCGATCTCGCCGAGGGAGATGCCGCAGTCCGGACAGGAAAAGCGCTGGGA
>JAAYKS010000091.1 GCA_012522285.1 Clostridiaceae bacterium
CGAATCGACTGCCGCGGTTTGGGGGATGTATACACTTTGCCCAACGCCCCCAAACGCGGGGTCGAGCCCGGTAGCCTCATTGCCGAAGACCAGGGTGTACCGCGCAGATACGGGACAATCCGAAACACGCAGCGGATGGGTTCCGGCCAGCATAAAGGGAAAGACGTCCCGTCCCCCGTATTGGTTCAGGTATGCCTCAAACGAGGAGAACGCCTCGACCCGGAGGCGAAACAGCGCACCCATCGACGCCCGCACAGAACGGGGATGGAACCGGTCGGCGCAGGGGGTGATCACGCCCAGATCCCGGATGCCAAAGCCTGCAAGAGTGCGCACAATCGTGCCCAGGTTCCCCATGTCACCCGGGTTGGCCAGCACCACGTGGTCCCGGTCGGATGCCAGAGAGTCCTCGTATTTGGTAAACACGCCGGCCGCAAAACAATTTTCCTTGGGACTGATCCGCGCCAGCAGCCGTTCATCCACCCGCACCGGAATGCCGTGTGCGGCACAGCGCGCTTCCATCCGCTCCCGGTCCGTGAACCCGGGATGCAGGTATATTGCACGAACGACCTCCGGTCGCGCGTCCAGCAACTCAAACGTCGGGAAAGCGCCCAGGGTATAGCTGTAGTCGTATTCTTTTTTATAGGGTCTCACGCGCACTTCGGCGCGGTGTTCCGGGTCGGACATGCTGGTCTCCCTTCCGGGCGGGCGGTTCCCGCCCCGCTCTCTCCTCCACATTTTCACTTCTGTCAGGCAAGATGGCAAGCATCGGCATTCACCCACAGTGAATCTTCTGCGACTTTTCAGGAGCCAGCCGACTTGTAGTGACGGGCCCCCTGCCGCCAGACCAGCAGACAAGGCACCACGAACAGGATCGCTCCGAGAGGAGCGAAAATGGCCAGAGGACTGCCGCCACGCGCCAGTACATAGCGTAGCGGAATGTGGTTGATGAGCGCAAACGGCACGATATAGGTGAAAATCTGCCGAAACCAGTCGCGATAAATGGTCATGGGGTACTGCGCCATCTGTCGTCCCCCATCCGTCAGGACGTTCGCGAATTCGAGTCCCTGAATCGTCCAGAAGCACAGGGTCGAGTTGAGGATCATGATGCCCCCGAAGATGCTGACCCCTCCCGCAAACGTCAACACGAGCGTCACGACCCGACCGAACGTCCACGGGATGTCCAGCCCGCGCAGTGCGATGACCAGGGCGACCACCCCCTGCAGAAGCTTGCCCATTCGGGTCCAATCAAATTCGCTCCCGAGCACCTGGAGTTCCAGCGGCCGCGGGCGCAGCATCAAGCGGTCGAACGTCCCGTTCCGGATGAGACTCGAAAACGTGTCGAAGCCGCGCAGTGTCATCTCCGCCATCGCGAATGAAATCAACATCACCGAAAAAAACAGCGCGACTTCGTGGAACGTCCATCCCGCAATCGTTCCGAACCGGCGGAACAGCAGCCAGCTGCCGAGGAAGACCGTCAATGTGCTCAGAAACTGGGCGACAAACAGCAAGATCGACGACAACCGGTACTGCATCTGCGAACGCAGGATGATTCCGACATAACGCAACCACATTTTCATACGCTCAACCCCCCTGCACCACTACGCGCCGCAGAATCCGCCGCAGTGTAACGGCTCCAATCGCGGCAAGCACAGCCAGCCACGCCCCCTGGCGCAGCAGCAAACCGGGCAGGTCGGAGAGCGGGAGATGTCCCGAGTACACCCGGAACGGCAGGTCCGCGGTATAGGCAAACGGGAGCGCATACAGCACCTTCTGCAACCCTTCCGGCATGAGCGGAATGGCGATGATCCCCCCGCTGAGAAACTCCGCGACAACTGCGAACACCTGTGCGGTGCCGGCCGGCGACATCGTCAGAAACGTCAGCACATAGATCAGCATCGAAAGCGTGACCACGATCAGCAGTCCGAGCAACATGGTGGCTATAAATCCCGCCAGCGCGCCAGCCGAAGCGGGGGGCCCGAACCGGAACGGGGGCGGCAGGAAGACCGCGATCAGCAGGATCGGAACACAGCGCAACGCCGCAGCGGACAGCCGCTGTCCCAGCAATCGCGCATACCAGAATCCATACAGGTCGACCGGACGGCACAATTCATATGCGACATTGCCGTTCAAGATGAGTCCAAACAACTCATTGTCGCGGTACCAGAGCATGATTAGCGCCAAAAAGGCCTGCTGGAGCCAGACGTACACCGCAAGTTGGGGCAGCGAAATCGGCTGCTCCCCGGTGCCGGAACGGTAAAACGCTTCGTAGATCATCAGGAACACGAACCCAAAGAAAAGCTGGGTGACGATACCCGCCCAAGCCGCGGTGCGATAGGTCAAACCCGACCGGAGCCGCAATCTGAAATAGGAAGTGTACGCCCTCACAGCTCGTAGTCCTTGTACAGTCGGTCGATGATGACGTCGGCCTCGGTAGCTCCGTCCCCGTCGTACCGCTTTTTCAGCTCCGCAAAGCCGCCGTCATAGAGTATGTGCCCCTTTCCGATCAACATAACCCGCCTGCACAGTGCTTCAATATCGTGGGTGTCGTGGGTCGTCAGCAACACCGTCACGCCTTGCTCGCGGTTGACGGTCCGGATGAACTCGCGGATCGCGAGCCGTGCGGTGGCGTCCAGCCCGATGGTCGGCTCGTCCAGAAACAGGATCGAAGGCTCGTGGAGCATGGCCGCGGCCAGTTCGCATTTCATGCGCTGTCCTAAAGAGAGCTGACGCACCGGGGTGGTCAGCAGGGGCTCGAGTCCGAGTGCATCGACCAGTCGGTCCCGTGTCTTGCCGTACCGGTCGCGGGGCACCCGATAGATGTCCCGGAGCAGCTCGAACGAGTCGATGACCGGAGTATCCCACCAGAGCTGGGTGCGCTGTCCGAACACCACCCCGATCCGTGCGACATGCCGGCGGCGCTGTTCCCAGGGCACCAGTCCGCCGACTGTACAGGTACCGCCGTCCGGGGTCAGGATACCGCTGAGAATCTTGACCGTGGTGCTTTTACCGGCACCGTTCGGGCCGATGTATCCGACGATCTCGCCGGGATCGATGTGGAAAGAAATCCCGTCCAACGCGCGAACCGTCTCAAACGAAGGGCGGAAAAACGAACGCATTGCGGCTCCCAATCCGGCAGTACGCCGGGCGACGCGATAGGTTTTCGAGAGATGCTCAACCGTGATCACTGCACTCGATCGCTCCCTTCACCGGTGCCGCCGGATGCGCCACAATCCCCTTGTATGCCAAAAATGACAGAAAAACAAGATAGCACTCCACTTCGCAAGTCTGCAAGAGAGGCTACACTAAAAAAGTCCGTCAATGCACAATTTTGTCACAAAAAGCGGAATATGTCACAACTTACCCCCTCAAAAACGAATGAGCAAGCGTTTCACCTAATGAGACAGCCGCATATCGAATGGAACACTGCGGAGAAAGTGGGAGGTGAAGGTTTGGACGCGTATCTGACAGACAACCCGGATCGCGACATCGCAGACCGCGTGTCGGTCGACGAGGAAAGTATTGAAAGTATGGTCCAGCGGATCCGCGACGGCGAACCCGACCTTCGGGACCTGTTGATCGAACGATGTCTCCCCTTTATACGCAACCGCGTCAGAAGGGCGATCAACACCCGTCATGTCGATGACACCGACGAATTGAGTGTCGCCATACTGGCGTTCAACGACTGCATCGATCGGTACAAAGCCTACGAGCCAGGCAGCTTTCTCCGGTTTGCCTCGACCGTCATCGGGCGGCGGATCATCGACCATCAGCGCCACATGCAGCGGCAAGGACGGGCGTTGCCGTTCAGCAGTGTCACCAGCGGCGACGGGACCCCGTTTGAGGAAAGCCGGTTTGCCGCATCCCACGTCGACTGTGACCGGGAGATCGAAACCGAGGAGGAGATCGTTTTGCTCGAAAACCGCCTGTCCTCATTTGGGCTCCATATGGAAGACATGTATAAGGAGACGCCCAAACACACTGATTCGAGGATCTTGTGTGTCACGGCGGCCCGCAGAATCGTGTCGGATCCTGTCCTCTCGACGGCCCTCTACGCTAGCCGGCGGCTACCGGTCGCGCAACTCGCGCTGCAAACCGGACTCCATCGCAAAACCATTGAACGAAACCGGAAATTCATCATACTGCTGGTCCTCTTGCTCGACAGCGAACTGGATCTGATCAAATCCTATATCGACACATTCTACGGGCAGGGCACCCGGGGAGGGAACCACGCATGAACGGAACCGCAAAGGGCATCGTCATGAAAATCGTCGACGGCAAAGCGCATGTGTTTACCAGTGATTGCCGGATGCTTGTTGCGCCGGCGACACCTGACCTGCGGGTCGGAATGGAATATGAAATGGCACACAAAGAATCCATAGTTCGCGGGAGTGGCACCGTTGCCATCGGCACACGCCGCCGGACACTCCGATGGAGAATCGGCGCGGCCGCAGCCGCAGCTGCCGTGCTGCTGGTCGTGGCCGGGGTGTTGGCGTTTCCCGGCCTGATCGATCGGCTCCGTCCGCAAAAAGCAGGCGCGCTTATCTCCATCGACATCAATCCCAGCCTGCAGATCCGATTGGACGACCGGCTGGTCGTGCACGACGTGTTTCCGATCGACACCGAAGCCGTAGAACTCGCCCGGAACGTAGACCTCAAGGGGGTGCCCCTCGAAGAGGCCGCGACCCTCTGGGTGGCCGCCGCCCGCTCCCGCGGGATGGGGGGAGACGGCAGTGTACTGCTCACCGCATTGTATGACAACGAGGATGCCGACCTCCAACAGCGCCTGGACAACCTGCGGATCGACGGCGTCAAACTGACCGTCCTGCGCAGAAAAGTCGCGGACGTCGACAAAAACGATTTGCTGCAAACCGCGACGGGCAACGGGCTGTCGGTCGGGTACCAGGTGCTGATCGGCGAGCTGTCCGTCGTCCCGGACGGGTTGTCGGCCGATGCGCTGCGCAACCTGACGATCGGTGAATTACTCGCACAATGGGAAGCAACGCAAACCCCTGTGCCGAAGCCCTCGCCGACCGTGTCGCCTAAACCGACCGAACCTGCGGTTCCGACTATGACTCCGACGCCGATGCCCACGATCGCCACCCCCACACCGGAGCCGTCGCCCACCCCGCTTCCGACCCCCACGCCCAAACCGACCGCGACCCCGACCACCGCAAAGCCCATCGAGCCCGTATATTTGAACCAGTTGATTGTGACGGACGAAGGGGTCGCCGGACTGGTGCTCCGCTGGGGCATGTCGCCGGAGAGCAAAACGCTCAAGTACTACAAAGTGGTGATCTCCGCGAACGACCCGGCTCCGATGTACCAGGAAGACGGTTATCTATACGCGCTCGACCGGGCCTCCACCTCCTGCCGTATCGACAACAAAAGCGCGTACAATGGCGGTGATTTCGGCGGCCGTCTAACACCGGGACAAAGCTACTATTTTGCCATCACCTATGTGTTCTCCGATGGGAAGGTGTCGTCCAACGTCGTGCGCGCCAGCTACAACGGTCCCGCCTGCACGCCCCCACAACTCCCGACCGATCTGAAGCTTAAGCAAACGGCGGAAAATACTCTGCAGTGGAGTTACCCCTCCGTCACCGAAGGATTCAAATACTACAAAGTCGTGTTCAGCAAAACCGACACGACACCGCAATATCCGGACAACGGTTACTTGCAGGCGATTTCCAATGTAAACCAGACCAGTTGCACCTTCCAGGCCGGCGATGGATACAACGGCACCAGCGATTTCGGCTCTTCCCTGACGCCGGGTGAAACGTATTACGTCGCGATCACTTATGTGTATACGAGTGGCTCCGTCACATCCAACGTCGTCCAGGTGACAGTGCCGGGAACTGCTCCGACCACCCCTCCGACAAGCGGCACTCTTTCCCTGGATGGCGACCACACGCTCCTGTGGTCCCAGCCTTCCTCGCTGACAGGGTTCCAATACTACAAGGTTGTGTTCTCCCAAACCGACAACACTCCCAGTTATCCGGAAAACGGATATCTGACAGCCATTTCCGAGCCGACAAGCACGAGCTGTCTGTTCAGTTCCGGTCAGTCGTACCATGCATGCGTACAGCGAGGGTGACATCACCAGCCTGGTACAAGGTCAGACATACTACGTCGCCATCACCTATGTGTATACGAGTGGCCCGGTCACATCCAACGTCATCCAGGTGACGGTGCCGTAATCCCTCCCTGGCAAGGGTGGGTGCGCCCCGTACGAACACAAACAACCGCAGGCATCCCATTTGCCTGCGGCTGCTTTATTGTAGGAGTCATCTGGCTCTTCTGTGTAGCCTCTCCCCCGTTGCGTCACGGGAAAGACGCCGTGTCGTGTATCGGGATTATGCCGGCGTCGGCGGAGCGACTTCTTCGTCCTGCGCGCGGGTGAACTGCGACTGATACAGCCGGCTGTAAAATCCGCCTCGGTCGAGTAGTTCCTGATGCCTGCCCTGCTCCACGACACGCCCGTGGTCCATCACCAGGATGGTGTCCGCGTTTTGGATGGTGGACAGCCGGTGGGCGATGACAAAACTCGTCCGCCCCTCCATCAAGCGGGCCATGGCGCGCTGCACAATCGCCTCGGTGCGGGTGTCGACCGAACTGGTCGCCTCGTCGAGGATCAGGATGCGGGGTTGTGCCAGAAACGCGCGTGCGATCGTCAACAGCTGGCGCTGCCCCTGAGACAGATTGGACCCCTCGTCCTCCAGGATGGTGTCGTATCCGTCCGGCAGTGTTCGCACAAAATGGTCGACATAGGCCGCACGCGCAGCTTCGCGGATGTCCTCTTCGGTGGCGTTCTCCCGCCCGTACGCGATGTTGTCGCGGATGGTGCCTTTGAACAGCCAGGTGTCCTGCAGCACCATCCCGATGGGCTGGCGGAGCGCTTCGCGCGGCATCTCCCGGATGTCCGTCCCGTCGACCCGGATGGTTCCCTCCTGGATTTCGTAAAACCGCATCAGAAGGTTGACCAGGGTGGTTTTTCCCGCACCGGTCGGTCCGACGATGGCGACCGAACGGCCCGGCTCGACTGCGAGGTTCATGTCCTCGATCAGTGGGATGTCCGGCTCGTATCGGAACGACACCTGTTCGAAGCGCACGTCACCCGCCACGGGACCTTCCGGAACCATGCCGGCGTCCGGTGTCTCTTCCTTTTCATCCAGGAGTTCGAAGACCCGCTCCGCAGACGCGGCGGTCGACTGGATCATGTTGAAAATGCCCGCGGTCTGGGCGATCGGCTGGGTAAACTGGCGCGCGTACTGGATGAATGCCTGCAGATCTCCGAACGAAATGGTTCCCTGGGCGATCCGGATGCCACCCACCACACAGATCACGACATAATTGAGGTTGTTGAAAAAGTGCATGACCGGCATCACGACGCCGGAGATGAACTGCGCCTTGAAGGAAGAGGAAAAGAGCCGCGCGTTGTGTGCATCGAACCGCTGGACGGCCTCTTCCTGTTTTCCATAGGCCTGTACGATCGCGTGGCCGGTAAACATCTCTTCGATGTGTCCGTTGAGATCGCCGGTGGACTCCCACTGGATGGCAAACTGCTTTTGAGAGCGCTTTGCGATCTGCATCGCGACCACTCCTGCGAGCGGGAGCGTGACCAAAGAAACCAGTGCCAGCAGCGGGCTGATGGAGAGCATCATGGCCATGACGCCCACCACCGTGAGTAAGGCGGTCATCACCTGGGTGATGCTCTGGCTCAGGGTCTGCTGGATATTGTCGATGTCGTTGGTCACCCGGGACAACAGGTCGCCGCGGGGCATGCTGTCAAACGTCCGGATCGGCAGGCGGTCGAGCTTCTCATCCACATGTTTGCGGAGCGCATAGACGGTCTTTTGGGTGATTCCGGCCATGACCCAGATCTGGAACCATCCGAAAAAGGCACTCAAAAGATAGATCCCCACCAGAAGTCCCAGAATCCGTCCGATCCGCGCGTAATCCACCCCGCCGCCGATCACGATATCCATACCGGACAGCATGTCGGAGATCCGGGCGGCATCCCCCGAAGAGAAGGAAAGGAGAAGCGTCCTGACATCCGCCGCGGGCATTTGAGCAATCGAAGCCGCAATCGGCGCCAGTCGCTCATCCCCGCGCGCGAGAATGGCCGCCGACACCGCGGCCGGATCCACCTCGCCGGCGGCTGTCATGGCAGCCAGCTCTTCACTTCCCAGGGCGTCCAGCATGAGCAGCAATGTATCTTTGTCGAGCCACGCGGGTACCGTTCCGCCAAAGGCCTCCTCCACCTGTCGGGAGACAACCCGGCTAATGACACCGTCGAACAGGATATTGGTCCCCCGGCCCATGATTTTGGGGCCTGTGATCGAAAACACCACACTGAGGATGGCAGACAAAAGCACCACCGTCAGCCCGACCCGGAAGGGTTTGAGGTAGGACAGCAGGCGTCGCATCGTGCCCTTGAAGTCCTTGGCTTTCTCGACCGGCCCGCCCATTCCCATCGGGCCGTGCATCCGTCCGCCCTGCGGCCGGACTTGTTTCCCGGGGCGGGTCTTGGGCGTCTTCTCACCATGAAGGTTCATACCGTCACCTCCCCGAGCCGGGGCGCCGCATCCGGATCTCCGCCGGAGAACTGGGATGCGACGATCTCGCGATAGACTTCGCACGACACCATCAATTCGCGGTGGGTTCCGATCCCTGCGATCGATCCTTCGTCCAGCACAAGAATCCGGTCGGCATGCAGGACCGTGCTGATCCGCTGCGCCACGATGACTACCGTGGCATCCCGGATCTCCGCCTGCAGTGCCTTGCGGAGCGCGGCCTCAGTGGCAAAGTCCAGCGCCGAAAAGCTATCGTCAAAAATATAGATCTCCGGCCGGCGCACGATCGCCCTTGCGATCGCCAGCCGTTGACGCTGTCCACCGGAGACGTTGGTACCCCCCTGCTCGATCGGGGCGTCCAATCCGCCCTCCATCTCTTCCACAAAGGTCCAGGCCTGCGCGATGCGCAGCGCGTCGCGGATTTCCTCATCGGTCGCCTCCGGCCGGCCGTCGCGTACGTTGTCCGCGACACTTCCTCGGAACAGAAAGGCTCGCTGGGGGACATATCCGATCCTGGCGCGCAGATCGTCCAACGCCAGTGAACGGATGTCCCGTCCGCCGATTTCGACCACACCGTCCGTCACATCGTAGAAGCGTGGGATGAGTTGGATCAATGTGGATTTACCGCAGCCGGTCGAGCCGACGACCGCGGTAATTTCACCGGGCTTCGAGACAAACGAAATGTCACACAGCACCGGCTCTTCCGCTCCCGGATACCGGAACCCGACCGTCCGGAACGCAAGGTGGCCCCGCATGTCTACAGCGGGTACCACAGGGGATTCCGGACTGTGAACGGTCGGCGCAGCGTGCAGGACATCGCAGATCCGCTCCCCGGACGCGACAGCCCGGGGCGCCATGACCAGCATCATGACCGCCATGACGACCGACATGAGAATTTGGACCACATAGGTGAGAAAGGCGGTCAGATTGCCGATCGGCATGCCCGCGTCGACCCGTTTAGCCCCGAACCAGATGATGGCAACAGAGGTCAGGTTGAACAGTAGCATCATCAGGGGCATGATCACCGCGAACATGCGTCCGATGCGGATGCCGACGTCCGACAGATCCCGGTTGGCGTCGTCGAAACGCCGGCGTTCGAGCGAGGTCCGCACAAATGCCCGGATGACCCGTACGCCACTCAGCTTTTCCCGCATGACCAGGTTGACCCGGTCGATGCGTGCCTGCATGGTTTTAAACAGGGGCAGCGCGTGCCGCAGCACCAGACCGATGGCGACCAGCATGACCGGAATCACCACCGCGATCAGGAGGGACAGTTGCCGGTCCTGGCGCAAAGCCATGATCACCCCGCCGATCATCATGATCGGTGCGGACATCATCATCGTCAAACCGGTATGCACCAGCATCTGTACCTGCTGCACGTCATTGGTGCAACGTGTAATCAGAGACGGGGCGCCGAAACGGTCAAGTTCGGCTTGCGAGAACGACTCGACATGACGGAACAGCCGCGCGCGCATATCCCGGCCGAATGACATCGAGGTAAAAGCGGAAAAGTATGTCGCCAGCACCGAAACACAGGCCAGGCCCAGCGAAACAAGCAACATCGCACCGCCTTTGAGCAGGATGTAATCCGTATCCCCGCGCGCGATGCCGTTGTTGATGATGTCCGCATTGAGGTCGGGCAGATAGAGATTGGCGATCGACTGACCGGTCAACAGCACCGTGACCAGCGCAATCCGCCAACCATAAGGGCGGAGCATACGAAATAGCTCGAACATGGAATCCTCCTGTCGAGAGACCCGGATTGGTTTAGCGAGGTTCCCCGTAGAGACGCTGGAGCGTCCACGCCACGTTCTCACCCAGCGTTGTCATCGTCTCCATCCCTTCGGGGTCTTTTTCATAATCCCCGGGCTGGCGCGCGAGCGTCATGTTCCAGTAACTCGAACCAGGCACGATCATTTCATTGATGCCAAAAAAGAACTGGATGGCTGCATAAGTGAAGTTCGCACCGGAGCGGCGCACCGCGACGACGGCCGCACCGACTTTGCGTCGCAGGAAATCCCCGTTCGCGCCGGAGACAAACCCGCATCGGTCGATCAAGGCCTTGACCTCGGTCGTCACATTTGAAAAATAGGTCGGCGACCCGATCAGGATGCCATCCGCGGCTGCCATTTGTGCGATGACTTCGTTCATGCCGTCGTCGATCGAACAGCGCATGTCTTTGTTGATTCCGCAGGCTCCGCAGGCGCGACACCCCGCATAAGTGTGGCCGCCGAGCTGGATGAACGATGTTTCGATCCCCTCCCGTTCCAGTACGGACAGACCCGTACGCAGCGCGCGGGCGGTGTTGCCGTCCGGATGCGGACTGCCGTTGATTGCGACCACTTTCATGCCAGAATCCTCCTTCGTGCGATATCACACCAAAGGACTATACACTCCATTCGAGTATTTTGTCTAGAAAGGCTTTTAGTTCGGGTGTTTCCGGGTGGGCAAACAGACGATCGGCCGGACCGGATTCGACCGCGCGGCCGTCGGCTAAAAAGAGCACCTGGTCACAGGATCTGTGCGCGAATCCCATCTCGTGGGTCACCAGAATCAGGTGGAGGCCGTCGGCCTTGAGTTCCGCAATCATGTCCAGCACTTCCGCAGTCAGTTCCGGATCCAGCGCGGAGGTCGGTTCGTCCAACAGCAGCAGACGAGGGCGCACGGCGACCGCGCGGGCGATCGCGATACGCTGCTGCTGGCCTCCCGAGAGTTCAACCGGATACTTGTGGCCGTCGTTTTCCAGTGAAAACCGGCGCAGATAGTGATGTGCGGTATCTTCCGCTTGTTCCCTGGACTGTCCAAACACGTGGATCAGCGGGAGCGTGATGTTTTCGATCGCGGTCAGGTGGGGGAACAATCCCCTGCTCTGAAACACAAACCCGATCGTCCGCTGGTAGGCCTGCAGCCCGCGCCCGGACCATTCGACCGGGGTGCCGTCCAGCCGGAAGCTTCCCGCCGACGGTCGGATGAGGCCGGCGACCACACGCAGCAAAGTGGACTTGCCGCCGCCGGAAGGTCCGATGACCGCCAGCGCCTGAAAGTCCGCGGAGTAAGACAAATCGTCCAGCACGTCGATCCCGCTGGCAAAAGACAACCGGATATCGGAAAGCTCAATTCGCATACCGCACCTTCCTCTCCAGCCATTTGGTCGCCAGTGACACCGGGAAGGTTAGCGAAAAATACAGCACTCCCAGCGAGAAGTAGTTTTCAAACAATGCAAAGGTCGCAGAACTCACTTCCGCCGTCGCCTGGGTCAACTCAAACAGCGCGATGACCGACAGCAGAGACGAGTCCTTGATGATCGAGGCAAACTGCCCCGCAAGCGAGGGGAGAATGCGGGTGATCAGCTGGCGCAGAATCACCAGGCGAAACGTCTGTGCGCGGGTGAGTCCGATGGCTCGCGCGATCTCCGCCTGAGAGCTCTCGATGGAGGCCAGGCCCCCCCGGATGATCTCGGAGATATAAGCACCCTCAAATATGGAGAGGATGATGACCCCCGCGACGTAGCGATTGTCGACCCCCCACGCAGACCCGATGATGTAGAAAAAAAGATAGATCTGAACGAGCAGTGGGGTGCCTCGAATGAACCCCACGTACACACGGGCGAGATAGGAAAAGAAAAGCACCCGCGAACGCAGCGCAAACGCCACCAGGGTGCCGAGCGCCAGGCTCGTCACCAGACTGAACACAGAGATCACAATGGTCATGACGAATCCGGCGGCGATTCTGGACCGGTACTCCCAGACCACACTAAACCGCAGATCCAGGCCCAGCCGCTGGGTTGTGATCCACAGGAATGCCAGCACCGAGATCGCGACGAGTAGCGCATTCAGCGCCTTTTTCGCCGCCGGATCCTTTTCTCCCTTTAGAAACAATCCACCCTTCACCAGGCGCACATCCAGTCGCGCGTCATGGTTTTTCAAAGAAGAACTTCAGATTGTTGTCCCGGAAAAAGGCCTTCTCTTCCGCCAGATACTGATCCCCGAGCCGATCGAAACCGCCTTCGGTGCGATATTCTTCGATGAACGTATTCATCTTGGCGACCAGATCTTCGTTCCCTTTTTTAAAGGCGGCACCCCATCCCTCCGCTTTTTGTCCGGGGATGTAGATGACCTGGGTGGAATCCTCGTACTGTACATAATTCTGATAGATCGACAACTGGTCGTACATGAACGCGTCGGCTTTGCCTTGTGACACTTCGGTCACACAGGCCGAGACATCGTTGAACTGACGGATCTCAACCAGCGGGAAGGTGTTCTGTGTGTAGGTCACAGCAGACGTGCCCTTTTTGGCGGCCAGCACCATGCCATCCTGGTTGAAGTCGGCAGCTTCGGCAATCCCGGATTCCTTGTTCACAAGCAGCGCCAGGTAAGCCCAGGCATAGGGATCGGAGAAATCCACGGTTTCGGCGCGCTCTTCGGTGATCGTCATGGAGGAGATCACCATGTCGACCTGTCCGGTCTGAAGCGCGGGGATCAGTCCGTCCCAGGCGATGTTGCTGATCTCGACCGTACGCCCGATGGACTCTCCGAACGCTTTGGCGATGTCCACGCTGATCCCGGTTGGGTTGCCGGCTGTGTCCTTGGTCTCAAACGGGGGATACGCCAGCTCCATCCCGACCTTCAGGACATCGGAAGATTCCTGTGCACAGCCGGGCAGCACGGCAGCGGCCAGCGCCACCAACAGCAGCAAAGTCAGGAGTCGAAAGGTTTTGCGTGTTTTTTTCATTTTCTTGACCTCCCTTTTGGGCCGCGTATCCATCAACGGACACGGTACCCTTCGCCGGTCTCCTCGAGTTCGAGAAAGATCGGCCGTTCCTCCAAATGGATGTTGGGTTTGTGAATGGCCAGCATCAGCCGCCCGTCCAGGGTGTCGAAAAACATCCCGTGTCCGCCGTCCTGGTCGTAGATGGGTTGCGGCAGTTGCCGCCAGGGGCCGAGGATGCCATGGTCGGACACGGCCTGCCCGATCGTATAGGAGCGGTTGCCGGAAAAACTCGCCCAGCCCATCAGAAGCCGGCCATCCGGGAGCGTCCGGACGAAAGGGCCGTCCGTGACATACCCGAGGGGCCCGGGCCATTCCGGGGCGCGCGCGCCTTTGTCGATCCCGTTCACCCAGGCCGCTTCGTTTGCAGCAAATAGCGTGACCGGCTTCACAGACGGATCCGCCGGTCCCGACAGATCGGGCAGCAGGCGGACCGCGCAGATGGTTCCATTCCCGACTTGAACCCACTCATGGCAAAAAACACCCCAGGGACGGCCTTCACTGTCGACGTGCAGCGTGCCGTCCAGGCACTCCCACTCCGGAGGGGTGAAAGGGCCGGCCGAGATGGGCGCATACGGACCGTCCGGGCGTTCGGCACGCAGAATCTGTGTGCCCCGTTTACGGTTCGGAGATTTGAAAGATACAAACAAGTAAAACGCTCCGTTGAATGCATGGCATTCGGGAGCCCAAAAATTCCGGTCCGCCCAGAATCCCGGCGGGGGTGTAAAACACACGCGGGGGCCTTCCCACTGTTCGAGGTCGGTCCCGGTGTAAACCAGCAACCGGCCCGGGTTGCCCTGCCAACAGGTGGCCCCTTCGGTACCGAACAGATAGTAACGTCCTTCGTGGGTCAGCAGGAAGGGATCCCGAAAATTGATGTCGGCCGTCGCCACTGTCTGCGAAACCGTTTTTCCCATGACATAATCGTCCATGGAATACCCCCCTCCGATGTCGGTGACGACCGCGTCGATCACCGAAAAACCCAACGCCTGATATGCTTTGATCGAAGATGCGTTGTATTTGTTGACCGTCAACCGGATCCGGTAACACCCTGTGAGGTGCGCCGCTTCCACGACACGCGCGAGCAGTCTGCGGGACAAGCCCTTCCCCCTGAACGGTCCCAGCAGATAGATCTTGCTGAGAAATACTTCGCCTTTTGTGGGATCCGCGCGATACGCGGCGTATCCGACCGGGCGGGCTCCGACCCGGAGCAGGTCGTACTGGTATCCGCGGGCCCCGATGTCGGCGGCGATCGCCTCTTCCGACTGGAACCGATCGAGCATGTAAGCCACCTGGCCTGCACCGATGATCGGGGTGTAATGTTCGTTCCAGATCTCCCGTGCCAGATCCGCAACCTCCCGGATTTGATCGGGGTCAACCGCCTGTTCGATCTCGATCCGGGTGTCGGAAGTGAGCGTCATACCGTGCCTCGCCGTCTTTTGGTGGAATCATTATATCGCATGACCGATGATTGCAGGACGGCAATTCGGCGGATGCACTGCTTTACTCTCCACCGCCCGTGACCCGTGTAGAGCCGGGACGCGAGAAAAAAGAGCGCGGGGCGGCCTCGCCGTTGTGCGAAACCCGCCCCGTTGTTCCAAATCGATCCACAATGTTGTGTTAGGGTGCCGGCGGCAGCCCGGGAACCACAGGCGGTGCAAAGGTTCTGGCCGACAGTTCGGTATCGATCATCAGAAGGCCGCTGAGGTTGTCTCCCGCGAGCTGCAGGCGCTGGATGATGTCGGTC
Organism: Clostridiaceae bacterium; assembly: GCA_012522285.1. GTDB lineage: Bacteria > Bacillota > Clostridia > Saccharofermentanales > UBA5734 > JAAYKS01. The sequence goes on from JAAYKS010000091.1 coordinate 15,088, forward strand.
GCGTTGCCTTCTTCCTCCACCTGCTCCGTGACATACCACTCGAGGAAGATAGAGGTCGCGTGATCCCTTACGTCCTGGGAGATGTTCGCGAGATTGGCGATCGAGGCCGTGACGGTCTTTTCGTGTGCGAGTACGTCGCGATAGACTTCCAGCAAACTGTTCCACCCACTCTCGGGTTTGGCGACCGGGTAGAGCTCTACCGGGTCTCCGCGGACCTGCAGGTATCGGTAAATGTTCTGCCCGTGGGCCATTTCTTCCAGATACTGCACATACAGCCAATGTGCGGCCCCTTTGAGTCCCTTTTGCATGGCCCACTCGGACATGGCAAGGTACAAAAACGCGGAATAGATTTCTTTGTTGATCTGTTCATTCATGGCTTTGACCAGTTTCTCATTCATGGCATTGTCCTCCTGTTGAGTTTCCCGATGTCTCCATTTTGACGGACGGAGGGCGGAAGATATGTGACCGGGGTTACGCAGTGCGCAAACGGGCTCTCACCTCTTCTTTTGCATCGTATGATAAACTTGGATTTGGTGCAAATATCCGCCGATCCACGCGCAGCCCCAGAGGTGTTGCGCGTCAGGCGGAAGCCGCCGGGAGGTGCTCTATGCCACTACCAACCGAATGGGATCTCACCCTTTTGTTCGATTCGTTTGACGACCCTCGATTCGAAGCGTCTTTCCAGCGGGCTGAGGCGTTGGCAACTGCGATGCTCGCAGCGGTGAACGGATTTGAGTCCGGAGAAAAGGCGGAGGATCCGGCCGCCAACCTAGAGGCTGGAATCCGGATGTTCGAAGAGCTGATGGATCCGATTTATCGCGTTTTCTCGTACATCAACCTGGTGCTTGCGACCGACGCGACCAACGCGACCGCGCTCGCCTGCCAGGATCGTGAACTGCTGCTGCAAAACCAGCTGACGCAGATTCAGTCCGCTTTTTGCCGGTATGTCGGCGGCTTGGAAGGCCTGGATGACCTGATCCAGGGCAGTGAATTGCTCGAAGCTCATGCGTTTCTGTTGCACGAATTCGCGAGTCAGGCCGCCCACGTGTTGCCCCCCGAGTTGGAGCCAACCGTATTGCGGATGCAGATGAACGGGGGGCAGGCCTTCTCGAATCTGCGCGATCTGCTGGACGGCACTCATCTGGTCGAGCTGGTGCGGGATCAGGAGACCGTCTCTCTGCCTTTGTCGGAAGTGCGCGGGATGGCTTACAGTCCAGATGCGGCCGTTCGCAAGGCGGCCTACGAAGCGGAACTCGAAGCATACCGCAAAATCGAGATCCCGATGGCGGCCTGTCTCAACGCAGTCAAGGGGGAAGCGCAGACGCTGAGCGAGCTCAAGGGATACCCCTCGATCCTGGATGAAACCCTCACGGGGCAGCGGACAGAACAAGCCACACTGGAGGCACTGCTGACCGCGATGGAAGAATCGCTCCCGGACTTTCGCCGGTATCTGCGGGCCAAAGCCCGCGCACTCGGCCATACGAACGGACTGCCCTTTTACGATTTGTTCGCACCGGTCGGCGCGGTGTCCCGGCGGTTTACCTACGACGAGGCACACACGTACCTCGTGGACACGCTGGGCCGCTTTTCGGAAAAGATGGGTGCGTTTGTCGACCACGCCTTCCGCAATCGGTGGATCGACGCGCTGCCCCGGCCGGGCAAGGGCGGCGGCGCTTTTTGCGCGACCATTCCACCTGTCCGACAGAGCCGCGTTCTGTCCAATTTCGAAGGATCCTTTTCCAGCGTGTCGACCCTGGCGCACGAATTGGGGCACGCCTATCACGGAGACTGCCTCAAAGACGCGCCGATCCTGCTGAGTGATTACCCGATGCCCCTCGCGGAGACCGCGTCGATCTTCAACGAAACCCTGGTAGCCCACGCCGCGCTTGCGGACGCGGACGCAAAAGAGGCGATCGCGCTGCTGGACAACGAACTGCTCGAGGCGACGCAGGTCATCGTCGACATCCTTTCCCGGTACCGGTTTGAGAGCGCGGTGATCGAAGCGCGCAAAACGCGCGGCCTCAACGTGGCGGAACTCAAGGAAATGATGCTCGAGGCGCAGCGCTCGTCCTATGGGGACGGCCTCGACCCCGATGTGATGCACCCGTATATGTGGGCCTGCAAAGGCCACTACTACTCCGTGGATCTGAGTTTTTACAACTGGCCCTATGCGTTTGGATTGCTGTTCGGGCGCGGGGTGTATGCCCGGTATCTGGCGGAGGGTGCGGCCTTTTTGCCCCTCTACGACCAGCTGCTCGAGCGCACGGGCCGGGACTCGGTCACAGGGGTCGCGGCGAGTGTCGGCATCGATGTGAACGACCCCGCCTTCTGGCGCTCCGCACTGGACACGATCCGCGAAACCATCGACCGATACGAAGCCCTCGTTGACACGGTAAACAAACCAGTGTGACCGGAAATCTGGAATCTCAAAAGGAATCGGACGCTTGCGATAGGTCCGGTTCCCTTTTTGATTCGCCCTATTCTGCTGTCTTTGGTTTGCTGCCGGAGGCGGCAGCGATCAAGGACTGCATTTTTGCGACCACAGAGGCGGGACCGACGATCCGGGCATTGGCACCAAACTGGAACACCCATGACAGGAAAGGGGCGCTGACGGCGACCCTGGTATGGATGCAAAACCGGTCCGGACCGCTCCGGCTGAGGGGGATTTCTTTTCCGAAGCGGTCGATCACGACCCCGACCAACGCGTTGTCGAACTCGATCTCGACGGTCTCCTCCTCGCCGGTGAACATGGCGAAGTGGGTACGCACATAGCGGGACAGCTCGAACTCGGGCGAGGCGGGCACGTCGTCGCGCACGGTGCCCAGCACTTCCACCCCCGCCATCCGGTCGACCCGATAGTGGTAGTACTTCTCTCCCGGCTGATCAAAAGCGATGAGATAGTAGTTTTCATTGTCCCAGGTGAGTGCGCAGGGATTCACGACATAGACTTCCCCGTTTCGCCGGAAACGCTCGTGTTTGTCGATGGTGTATTCGTAATAGCGGAAGGAGGCCTTGTGCCCGGCGGCGATGGCCGCGTGCAGCCGGTCCACGTTGTAGTAGATGGATTCGTTGAAAGTCTTGACCCGGTTGGAGAGATAGACCTCGCGCTGGAGCTGGCTGGCCAGATGACGGCTGGTGAGAGCCTCCAGTTTGCGGATCAGCTCCATGCTCTTTTTCCGTGTGATAAAGCGGGAGCACTGTACCGCGTCGACCAGCAGCTTGAGTTCCGGCAGTTCGAACGGACGCCGTCCTACATAGTACCCGAACGTTCCAGTTTTTCTGGTGCAGATGTCCATTCCCTGGGTCCTGATCATTTCGATGTCGTCGTACAGAGATTTGCGCTCCGCCTCGATCCCGTGTTGGGCGAGATGGCGGATCATATCGCCGATCGTCATCGGGTGCTCTTCGTCGGTCTGTTCCTCCAGGATGCGGGACAACCGGTATAATTTGAGCTTTTGGTTCGCGGATTTGGCCATGGGTCGCCTCCCTTCTAGTCGAGCGGCAGGATCTCTTCCGGTGCGGCTGTCAG